>CALDJV010000792.1 GCA_937899305.1 uncultured Cytophagaceae bacterium | reverse complement strand
CTACGCTCAGGACTAAAGATTTCGCTTTGCGCTACCGTGGACTATGGACCGTCGACTGTGGACTAAAAAAAACTACCAACGCCCAACTAAGGAAAACTATGGACCATCGACCGTGGACTATGGACTTTAGAACTAAAAAACTAAAGCACAATTGGCCCATCTTGGTTGACTGGCGACACGTACGTATTACTCTCAATGCCCAAGTTAAGGAAAGCGGCTTGTTGGGCCTGGGCTACTTGTTGAGCAATGGTTTCATCTTTAGACAGCGAAAAAATAGACGGACCTGAACCCGAAATAGCACAACCCAAAGCGCCTGCTTCAAGGGCCGCGGCTTTGACTTCTTGAAATCCTGGGATGAGCAAAGAACGTACTGGTTCTATGATCACATCTTGCAATGACCTCCCAATCAACTGATAATCAGACTTAAGCAAACCCGTCACCAAACCAGCTACATTACCCCATTGGGTAATGGCATCGGTGAGGGGAACTTTCTTCTGGAGTATTTGTCGGGCATCTTTGGTGGCCACCTCTATCTGAGGGTAAATCACGGTAGCAATCAATTCCTTAGGAGTGTCTATCGGGATAATATCCAATGGGTCATAACTACGAATGAGTACAAAGCCTCCCAATAAAGCTGGAGCCACATTGTCAGCGTGGGCAGTTCCACAAGCCAGCCTTTCTCCCTCCATAGCAAATGGCACCAAATCCTCCACAGCAAACGGCCTACCCAATAGTTCATTCATCGCAAAGGCTCCCGCGGCGGCACTGGCCGCACTTGAGCCCAGCCCACTGCCTAGGGGCATTTTTTTGTGGAGCCAAATTTTAACTCCGCCAGTATAAGCTACCTGAGTAATCAATTGTTGAATGGCCACTCCAGCGGTGTTGGCCTCGGCCGCACGGGGGAGTTTGCCTTCGTCTCCGGTAATCTCTACGATTTGAATACCAGGCCGATCAGTCATCTCGACAATCAATTCATCTCCAGGGCTGTTTACCGCAAACCCCAACACATCGAACCCACAAGCCACATTGGCTACGGTAGCTGGTGCAAATACTTTGATTTTTTTACCCATGGTTTCGGCTACTTTTGAGGTGATTTGAGATTAAACTTAGAGCTACTTTGTCCCAGAAAACGACGCACACTGATGACCTCCGCAAACACCCCTGCCGCAGTAACTGCCGCACCCGCACCTGGGCCACGAATGACCAATGGCTGATTTTTGTAACGTTCGGTAGTGAAAGCAATCATATTGTCGCTGCCACGAAGCGTAAAAAACGGATGACTTTGATCTACTGCCTCAAGCTTTACCTTGGCTGCCCCTTGGGCGAGTTGGGCAATGAAACAAAGTTTCTTACCCGCTTTTTGGGCTTCTTGAATTCGTTGTAGGAAAACATCGTTGGATTGTTCCAATGCCTCAAAAAAGTCGTCTACTGAGGTGGCAGATAAGCAACTTTCCGGAAGGATGTTTTCTACTTGTACTTGATCGGGTTCCAGTGGCCAGCCCAGTTCACGAGCTAAAATGAGGATTTTACGAGCAACATCCATCCCATTTAAATCGTCACGAGGATCAGGCTCGGTCAATCCTTGGGCTTTGGCGGCTTTTACGACCTCACTAAAAGGCGTTTGACCATCAAAAGTATTGAAAATGTAGGATAGCGTACCTGAAAGAACTCCTTCTATTTGGTGAATTTTATCACCACTATTTTGCAAATCCTTGAGCGTACTGATGACGGGCAATCCAGCCCCCACGTTGGTTTCGTACAAAAATTTGACTCCGTGAGTCAATGCCGCTTGCTTGAGACGTAAATATTGGGCAAAGCTGCTCGAATTGGCGATTTTGTTGGGGGTAGCAATAGAAATACTGGCATTGAGGATGGCTTCGTAATGATCAATGGCTACATTACTGGCCGTACAATCCACAAAAATGCTATTAGGTAAATTCAATTCTTGCATGCGGGCAATGAACTGACTCACTTCTGAAGTTTCTCCTTCAGCCAGTAGTGTATCTTTATCTTGATGGATGTTTAATCCATCGACATCGAAGCGCATTTTTTTAGAATTAGCCAAGGCAACCAGATTGATGTTGACCCGTTGTTCCTGAAGCAAATACTCCTTCTGTTGCCGTAGCTGTTGTAGCAAGGTATTGCCAATAAGTCCCGCACCCAATAAAAATACATGAATGGTTTGGGTACCCGATAAGAAAAAGGCCTCATGTAATGCATTGAGGGCTTTAGACAAATCTTTATGGTTGATGACCGTAGATACGTTCAACTCCGAAGAGCCCTGAGCTACTGCGACTACGTTGATACCGTTGTTACCCAAAGCCATATACAGATTTCCGGCAATACCCGGCATCTGACGCATGCGTTCTCCTATGATGGCCACAATAGATAAGTCGCGTTCAATGAGTACTTTATCAATTTTTTTAGATTGTATCTCAAACGCAAAAGCGGCCTCAATGACTTCTTTGGCTTCGTTGGCATCTTCGGGAGCTATGGCAAAACAAATAGAGTGCTCTGAGGATGCCTGAGAGATTAAGATGACATTGATTTGGTGCTGGGCCAATGCGCCAAACAAACGAGACGATACCCCTGGAACTCCTACCATACCACTGCCACTTACCCGCAAGAGGGCAATGTGTTTGATAGAAGAAATACCTTTTACCGGAAAGCCTCCTTCTGAAATATCTTTACCTATCAAAGTTCCCTCAAAAGTAGGGTTGAAGGTGTTTTTAATGCGTAACGGGATATGGTGCGAAATAGCGGGTTGCAGAGTAGGAGGGTAAATAATTTTTGCTCCAAAGTGTGACAGCTCCAAGGCCTCTTCGTAAGACAATTGGGTCAATGAAAAAGCTTTCTTGACTACCCTGGGGTCGGCAGTCATCATGCCGTCTACATCCGTCCAAATTTCTATTTCCTGTGCGTGCAGGGCTGCTCCAATAATGGCCGCAGTATAATCAGAACCGCCTCTGCCCAAAGTAGTGGTTTCGCCTTCAGGAGTAGCCGCTATGAAGCCGGTAATGACAGGTACCGAATCTAAATCGGCGAGCGCAGCACGTACCTTATGATTGGTTGCTTCAAAATCTACCTTGGCCTTGTTGTATTGCGCATTGGTTACAATCAACTGTCGGGCATCGGTTTGCTGGGCTCTAATCCCCGACACTTGCAGGTATTCGGCTACAATGAGCGAAGACATGCGTTCACCAAAACTCAATAAAGTATCCAACGTACGGGCAGAACATTCTTTGAGCAATGCAATGCCTTGCAGCAGTTCGGCAATTTCGTTGAATAATACTTTGATCCCCGATAGCAGTTTACTTTGTACGGCTACCGGAATCAAGGTTCGGATAACATCGTAGTGATGGTTTTCGGTTTGGGTGAGCAAGGTTTCGTAGGTCGTGTCATTGGTACGGGCTTTTTGGCCCATTTCTACCAAAGCATTGGTGGTACCTTTGAGTGCCGATACTACGATCGCAATTTTTTCTCCTTGTTGCTGGTATTGAGCCGCAATCTCTTTGACTTGTTGGATGCTTTCTGCGCTACCCACGGATGTCCCTCCGAACTTTAAAATTTTCATTGCATTTTAGGGGTAATTGTATTGAAAATTATTTTAATGATAAGCCCTAAAAATGGTAAAAAAAATGGGGAGCGCAAAGGAGAGATCCTAAAGATCAATTGGAGAGATACATAAGCTTGAAAGTTTGAAGAAATAATATGATTTTATTGATGCAGTACTGGGTTATTCCTTGAGTGAAAAAAATCGGTGACGATCTTATAGATCATTTGGTTCTCAAGTTTGTATTTATTGCTTGAAAAAAGCACGTGATGGGCACCTCCCAGAGAATTATTTACTTTGAAAAGAATTTCTAACTGATCCACCAAATGACACATGGAGTTTAGCGATGATTGAGCAAAATTTTCGAGAGAATGTTTTGCTTCAATATAACAGATTTCGTTTTGATACTCGAGACGAGTTAGCATAAGCTCTTGCCGTTGCTTTTTTGGCAAAAGTAATCGATACAGTGGATTCCTGAGTTTCCAGTTGAGGCGAATTAGATTTTTTGTTAATTCTGCCAATCGATATGTATCTTCTTTTTCTTCAGTAATATAACTGTGAGTTTGCTGAATTAGCCCATATATATCATCTAGTTGATTCAGGTCATTTAAGAATAAGAGGGTATAAGGAAAGCGAGTGGAAAGCAATTGTTTTACCTCGTTAAGAGGATGTTGAGAGCAATCTTTCAGAAGTTGCTGTACGAGTTCAGGGTGGTATTCTATATTCATTGAAATAGGATATAACTTATATGGTATGAGCGTGGTTTTCACTGGCCGCATCAACTTTTTGTCGGTAATATTGCTCTACCGCCTCAAGAAAAGCATTTTCATGGTTGGGGAGGTCAAATAAGTGCGCAAAAATATTGGCAAGTCCTATTTGGGTACTACTCAATTGCCCTCTGATTAAAGTGGGTTCTAAACTTTGCCTGATCAAGTATGCTGATTCCTTTAAATCTCGTAGGGTTGATACAAGTTTCCTTCTCTTTAGTAAATAAAAAGGTAGCCAGTAAACAGGTTGTTTGAGTTTTTTCCTAAGGGCCTTTACTTCTTTTAAGACCTTCTGAAGTCTCACCCCTTCGGCTACTTCTACTTTGAGTACACACACATTGCGATCGATACAGCCAAACTCAAATGAATTGTGGAGAAATAGTCGCCTATAGTCAGGATTGGTGTTTACGAATTGTTCTACCACTTCGATATCTAAAGTGTAAAAATCATCGAGAATTTTTCGGGCCAATCTTTGACAAGCAACAATGTCCTTTTTCATCGTAGTGTTTAAGGGACGGTAAAAAAATAAGTTACTCATTTCGAGGTAGAGATATTGGCTTGAGACGAGGCATTTAGCCTTCGGCAGAGCTCGGCACAGCAAAAGCTGTAGCCATCGGTTTTTGCGCTCGTAGCCCCGCTACGGGTAAAAAAAATAACGAAGTATTAAGTCAAGAGATCATCTCCAAATAGGAAAATTATTTTTGGTCCGTCCCTAAATACCGGGTACTTGCCTGGTTTGGGTAATGAGTTGGTTGTATTTTTTCCAAAAAAGCTCTTCACTCAAATCGTCGTAAGTATTCCATAGTTTTTGGCCCTTTTGGGCAATGCGCTCAATGGCGGCAATGGCTTTGTCCGATAACTTTTGGTTTTGAAGGAGTCGTAATACATGGTTTTTGACCAAATGTATCAAATGCTTGACTTGCTGGAGCCTCTTTTGGAACTGGGGCAACTTATCAAGGTTACCTTGAAGTTGTTGCGACAAAGTGGAATACTGAATATCAGAATCCAGCCGAGGGGAAATTGCCTGTAAGGCTTGTTGGTTGGCTTGGTCAAGCAGGGCAATTTGTTGTTCTATGGACAGTAATTCTTGTTCTAATTTTCGAATGTTTTGCAAATGATTGGTTTGAGGATTCTGCCAAATCAAGACTTGCTGATGTTTGATGTTTTGTAACCAATAGCTAATGCGTTGGCAATGCTTATTTAGCTCAATGACCTTATAGTTTACCGTAGCCAGGGAGTCATCTTCATTGACTTGAATCGTTTGATAGGGAGTCGTTGATCGGTTTCTGATGACCACAAGGGCAGAGATAAGGGCGACTCCTACAGTATATAATTCAGCAAAATGAGTAAGGGATTGGAAGTTGGTAAATGCAATCGTAGCCACTGAGCAAGAAACAAACAAAGCGGCGATGAAGTAGGTCAAGTTGTCTTTGATATTGGCCCGACGATCTAACAGGTTATAAAAAATCAGGAAATGAGTAGTCAGTGCCGCTAAGATGATAACCATAAGTATAGTATTAAATAGGTTTAGACTGAATATACAAAAAAAAGGGGGAAATGACTAGCAAGCCTTTCTCTTGACGTACTTTAGAATAAAAAATAATGGCTGACTTCAATGAATTCAACCAGCTTGCTGAATCAAAGCAGATTGATTTTGTTTTAACCGCTGTACCAAGTTCTCATATGTATCCCAGAAAACATCGGTCTTGATCAAGTCATAAGTCATCCAAATAGAGGGTACAGTCCCAGTGGGGCGGGCCATCTCGTCGCAACGTTCAATCTGGGCTTCTAATTCCTCTAGTTCTTCAGTTTTCTGAATTATTTGCTGTTTCAGGCTTTCCATCTGATTTTGTAAAGCTTTTAGGGTGGGATCTACATCTTGTTGATTACCCAATAGCCAAAACACTGCCTCAAACGGGTTATTCCAAAGCTTTTGTAATTTTTGCCAGGGAGTAGTCTCTTGCTGCTTCAAGGCGGTTTTTACTTGTTGGTATTGCGCTTGAAGCACTTGAAACTGAGCCTGCTTTTCGTTCAATAAAACCACTCTATCCTGATAAGCTTCATTTGCTCCTTTTTGAATGGCATCACTGGCGCGTGTGTGCATTTTGGCAATGGTTTTTTTCAAGTCCGATTCAAAACGGGCAATCAGCTTTACTACGTTTTTCAAAGCCTGGGACAGTTTTTTTCGATGAAACTCAGGAACATCTTGCAAACGATCCAGTTCGGTCTGGACTTTTTTACTTTGTTGATGATAGGGAATGATCTTATCCAAGAGTGGTTGCATTTGTTGCTTCCAAACTTCGTTTTCGATAAACACCTCCATTTCTGAATCTAGCGAAGCGGTTTCTCTAGCTGATCGAGGTAGATCGTATTGTATTTTCAATTGTATAAGCTGATCAAACGAACTGCGTACCTGATATCGTAGCAATTCGAGTCCAGGGAGCTGAGGAAGGGGCTTTGGTGCGCTTGTGTTGGCAGTAACCGAAACCGGAACGGGTTGAGGCTTTGGCTTACGTGTAAAGTCGTAGGGTGAAGGTGGGCCGACTCTTTTTTTGATGTAACGGTACAAGTTAGAGGGGGATGTTAGTAATGATTGACCGGTATCATCTATCCAGGATCTGATCGAGCATATTTTAGAATTAAGCGCATCGTAGGATACCATTTGCCGGATGACCCAACTGAGGAAAAAGGCTAGAAACATGACCCACATTGGGAGGAGCATGATGAAACATAAATAAAATTGACTCGTGCCTTGGAGGTCATTGCGTATCATGGGAGTCACAACAATCGCTTGGATAGTAAACGAGAGCAGCCAAAATCTGGGAGAAAAGTTCTCATAACGGTCCTCTATGTGATCGAAAATGGCGATGACAGTAAGTAAAATACTTGAAATGACAATAAATAATTCCATCGTTTACTAAGTTTGATCGTTGTTTGTAATGCTACTTATTTTAAGAAACTGGCAATACGCGTCTATGATTAAAGGCTTGATAGCGAGCGCTTACCCTGCTCTTTGAATCACCGCTCCTTGTTTTTGCATTGCTTGGTTTAGACAATGCTCATACTCACTCCAAAAATGTTCGGTATTCAGCGCATCATATATCGCCCAAACCGATATCACTTTACGATTGGCTTCTTTGGTATCCTGATAGGTTTGCCTTAGTCGGGCAATTTGATCATTGATGTGCTCTAGTTCCTGTACTTTGGTGGTGATTTCATCCCATAAATGATTTGCCTCGGCTCGTAGCTTTTTGGTGTTATTTCTAATGATATAATCATTGCCAAATAGCCAACGAGTCAACCCAGTAGACCATTTGTCCATAGTATTTGGAGCTGGTCTGGGGTCAGAGACCTGTTGCTGAAATGCCTCCTGGGCATCTTGGTAACGATGTTTGAGCGTTACTAGTTGAGCCTGTTGGGCAGTAAAAGTCTCCGCTTTCTGCTGATAAGCATCCCATACTTGATCCTGAATGATTTTCCTGGCCCTGTCTTGAGCAATGGCAATAGAGGTCAGTAAGTTTTGTTCAAAGCCGATGAGCAATTGAGTAGCTATTTTAAGCATTATCTTGATGCCAATACGTCTCAGGGCTTGCCCCAGAGACACTTTTTTAATGTAAGTAAGGGCTTGCCGGTATTGGCTGATTTGTTGACGATATACATTTAGTTCACGGTGCAAGGCTTTCAAGTGTTCTATCGATTGTTGGTTATGAAATACCGGATTCGCTTTTAGTTGGACCGTGCTCAATTGGTTGGGTTGATAAGCCTGGTACTTTTGCTGTAATTGTTGACACTGCTCAAGTACTTGTTGTACTTTTTGTTGTAAAGCCACCATCTGACTCGGTAGGGTATGAGGCGAGGCCTGACGGATAGTCATGTGCATCCAAACTACCATTTTTCTGTTGAATTTTAGTTTTAACCTGACCAAAGCCTGCGTCAGATAAATGCTCAATGGAGATGATAAAACTGTTCCGAAAAAATTGCGGATCCAAATCAGCACTGTTCTGTTGAATTTTGACTTTAACCTGACCAAAGCCTGCGCCAGATAAATGCTCAATGGAGATAATAAAATTGTTCCGAAAAAATAATGATATGAAGCAAGTTGGATAGGGGCTAAAATAGCGCTGAGTCCGGTGCCCACCAAAATAACAATCCAGAATGCTTGAGGCAGACTTTGCTTGGTAGGTTTTGAAAAATTGTGGAGGGCAATGCCAGTAAGTACCAGCCCATATATTGTGAGAAGTACCATCGTTTTATAAGTTTGATCGTTTCTTGTAATGTTTTGTAAAATATACGGAAAATAGCCGAAAAAGATTCATTTTCAAAAGGCATCATGAGGACGTATATTTGTTTGTTTTGAAGGTTGAATGTGGGGTAATGAAATGATAGTCAGACACTTAAATGGTTGTAATCGTGAGCACCCTTATTGGATTGTAATGCGTTTGTACTGATTCTGAAAAATAGATACATTGACTTTTTCAAATATCAATGAAGGAGTCAACCAACCATTTGAATGGTAATGTCTCGAAGCTGTTTCATTTGAAAAACCATTTGTTCATAGTCATCCCAAAAGGTCGTTTCTGTATCACCTTTGTAAGTGGCCCAAATAGAGGTAGCCTTGTTATTGTACTTGGTGAGTATTTCCTGATAAGCCCTCTTGAGTTCTTGTTTTTCAAGCAATGCTTTCTGGCCCTGTATTTTGGAGGTATGATCGATTAAACTTTGTTCTAGATTTTGCAGTATGAACGAGGCATTTTCGAGTGCAATGGTAGCGTGGTCATGTTGGGCATCATCAGGTGATCCTTTGATGAGCGCGTAAAATTCGTCTTTACATTGGTGATACTGACCCTGGATACGTTTTACGCTGATTTTTATTGCTTGTAGCTTATCCAGAGATTGATTGTAGGTTGATAGTTGATGCTGTGGATTAAGGTTGATTTGAGGATGTTGTAAATTGAGGTAGTCATTTTGTAATTGCTCTAAGGACCGATACAAATGATTGATCTGATAAGGAAATGTAGTTACTGTGAATAAGAAATCTTTGTCAGTAAGACCAACCGATTGTCTATTTTTCTTTTTTAATGAAGCCATTTGAATGATTGCAAGTCTAAGGTTTTTCCAAACCAAAACAATCAAAGTAATAATGAGATAACTTGGTAGAGGAAAGAGCAAGGTAAGTGCGATAAAATAGTACCAACTATCGATGTGAAGTACGGCACATCGAAAACTTAGAATGGCACCAGCTACCAAAAAAAGAATATAAGGCGCTCTTGGCGACTTCCGCACGAAGTAGTCTTGGGTTGCAATAGTCAGGGCAAATATTGATGCAAGAATGACGAAGAAGTCTGCCATAATTTTATTGGTTTGATCGCTTGGATAAATATACGGAGCAGGGCTGTAAAAAGGTACATTGAGCCCCCTGAAGCAAGAAAAGCCCACCAAAGGCGGGCTTTCAATATCTTTAAGGTAAATCCTGAGTTAGTAAGAAATAGGCACTCTTACTCGAGTAGTACCCCATCCCATTACCAAAGCTGATGCTTTACCATCTTTAGAAGCAAAACGGATAGAGAAATTCTCTAGATTATTGGAGTTGGTTTTTACCGAACCTTCTACCTTGGCCACATCTTGGCTGGCATCGTGCTGATAAGCGCCCCAAGTACCCAACTTTGAGTTCAAAATAACCGTCCATTTGTCTTTACCAGGAATGGTATACAAACTATAAGTTCCAGCTTTTATTTGCTTTCCGCCAAAAGTGACATCACGTGCAAACATGATTTCGGTAGTTTCGTTGGCACCAGTACGCCACATTTTTCCAAAAGGAGCCAATTTACTGCCTGCGGCAAAATAGGCACGTCCTTTCAAGGCAGGGCGGCTATAGATAACCCGCATTTGCTTGTTGGCACCACGACGAGGAAAATAAGCCATGTCTAAAGGACTTTTGTCTAGCTTACTCATTTTTTTCTGAGCAGTAGCCAAGTCAGTAACAAAAAGTACCGCTACCAGACTAAATACAAATAGGATGTTTTTTAACTTCATGGGTTTTAAAGTTACTATCGTTTAAAAATTGTTCTTAGTATATGTTTCGACATACACCAAACAAAAGTAAATACTTCCTCACGAAAGATGTACCTACATTGTTTATTTAACAGATTTTTCACGTTTTAAAAAACAAATTGCCCCATTGGTTCACCATACAGCGAAGCAACAGGGCAATGAGGGTGGGCGAGCTCAGTAAAACGAATTATTATATTGTTCCGCTTCGCTAATGGTTACATTGCTAAATGGTTGCGCGAAGCGATATATCATTTTTCATTTTACGTTTTTCACTTTGCGTTCAATCAGTGGACTGTCGACTAAAAAAACTAAGCTTCTACTTCTTTGCCCAAGCCCAAGTTGTCTTTGATCATGTTGTTGAAGTCTTCCACTTTCATACTCTGACGACCCGCCCAAAACTCTTTGGCATCTTCGCCAGCAATGAATCGGAGTTGATTGCTTTCGCTGGTGGCTGCTTCATAAATCACTTCGGCAATTTGTTCACCACTAGAGTAGCTATCCTGTCTGGAAGGATCCATAAAAACTTTGAGGGTTTTTTGTAGCGTTTCGCTGTAAGCATTTTGCTCGGTAGGGTCCATTGTCATCACCAATGAGCGACCGGCAAAATCAGTGCGTACTCCTCCGGGTTCTACAAGACGTACTTTGATACCCAACGGCTCTACTTCATAGGCCAGCGATTCGGTAAACCCTTCCAAAGCCCACTTGGTACCGTGGTACAACGAGTTGAAGGGGAGGGTGATCAACCCACCAATAGAAGTAATGTTGATGAACATACCCGCTTTTTGTGCTCTAAAATGAGGCAATGCTTCACGAATGACCCGCATGACACCAAATAGGTTGGTATCGTACTGACGGGCAATTTGCTCCTCGGTAGCGGTTTCGAAAGGTCCGGCCAAACCATATCCGGCATTGTTTACGATCACATCTAATCCTCCAAAGTCATTGATGGTGCTTTGAATGGCATTTTTGACTGATTCATTGCTGGTAACATCCAGGGCATAAAGCTTTACATTTTCCAATTGGCTGAGTTCTGTCTCGTTTTCGGGCTTACGCATGGTAGCCGCTACTTGCCAGCCATTTTTTTGAAATTGTTTTACGGCAGCTTTGCCAATTCCTGAAGATGTTCCAGTGATCAATACTGTTTTCATAAGACGTTTTTTGTTTTTAGTAACAGTTGCGCAATAATTGTCGGTTTTCACTTTAATTTTGCTCGTCATGCTTCCTTAAAAAATAGCCAAATAGCCCTGCTATTAGCCGATTTTATAAGTCGCCTGACAAACAAACTTTTTCTGAAAATCGGACACTTATTTTGAAATGTTACTTAGTGTGAATTTGAAAAGTGAATATTTATTCATTTTTGATTTAAAAAAAATCAAGCTTTTAGCGCATCCCAGTTCATCTGAAAAGCAGTTTCGATGATGTCCTGAGATAATACAAGCTTGTGTTCTAAGTGAGCATACGATAATTGCCGAATAAACCCGTGGGTAATGGCGACCAATAACGTATTGTCGATGAGCTTGATGACCAATTCTTGTTTGCCCCGCTCTAATAACTCCATAAAAGGAATCATTTGGCTAGTAACAGTTTGTCGGGTTTCTGCCGTAATGTAAGGCGAATGGTAATATTGCTCCATAAAAACCGACTCCTTGAAGTGTTGAAGCTTATTTTGCAATGCATTGGTCCACAATTTCTTGAAACAAACCTTGAAAGGCGCTTGCAAATCTACTCCCTGAAATAAATCTTGGGCAGTTTGCTGTTTCAAGTGCAAATAAAGCTGATTGATCAACTCTTCTTTGTTTTTAAAGTAAATGTATACCGTTCCAGTGGCTAAATTGGCTTGTTTGGCAATTTTGGCCACGGTGATCCCGGCAATCCCTACTTCCTGAGTAAGTTGAAGCGTAGCCTGATAAATAACTTCTATTTTGCGCTCATCTTTTACTCTCACGATGCAAGTATAGTGAACATTTATTCATTAAGCAAATAAAATGAATAAATATTCATAATTAGGAGGTGGGAGTTTTTTTAGTTGGGAGTTCGTAGTCAGTAGCAATTGAATGAAAAATGAAAAATGAAAAACGTAAAATGAAAAATAATATGTCGCTTCGCGCAACAATTGAACAATGAGCGAAGCGGAACAATGTAACAATAGAACAATAACAAAATGAGCAATAGAAAAACCCAAACAATGACCAATGCATCATTTGGGTTTTGTATTTTGTAAGATTGACAATCCTCCAAAGCTTGTGGGTTAGCAACTACACACGGTGTGTGGTCACCAGGGAAAAATACCAGGGCAATTTCTTCCTGTGGGGTCAGCACGGCGTACTCTCACCAGGTATTGATATACCCACAAGCCTGAGTCTTGCTAAAATAACCTGCATAGATCAATACAAATCTCTGCATACGTCTACTAATTTATACTTG
>CALDJV010000791.1 GCA_937899305.1 uncultured Cytophagaceae bacterium | reverse complement strand
CTTAGTGGGAACGTATAATTCAAAGTTCTTCATATTAGATTGTCTTTTTTATCAACAGTCCATAGCATTCAGTCCATCGTCCATAGCCCAATGCTGTTTCCTTAGTGTTATAAACGATCACTTCAGACCTGACAGGTTTTCAAAACCTGTCAGGTCTAAATGACGAGTAAATAATTTTTTTCTTATGGAAACAACATTGGTCCATAGCCGATTCTAGCGTATCATTTTTAAATTCATAATTGGCTAGTCATCAGTAACTAACTTTGACTAAAATCACTGTGGAGTATTGCTTGATTTGAGCTACTTCTAAGATATGCAACAAATTTAAAAGATTCTTTGTTGCCAAAAATTGATGTATGGTAAGAAAATTTGATTGGATTTGGACAAATATTGCCCTGGTGCAAACGTCCGGTTGTACATCATCAAAAACCAGAACGTCCTGCCTCCTTGGTCAGGTTGAACTATTTGTTTTGTGCTATTCCAAAGTTTTGAAATGAGTTTTTTTTAGCAACCTCTTGAGTATATCACTAATAATCAAAACCTTATCATATTTAAGCATTACTATTTTCTTGGCTTCAAGACCAGTACGTCCCCTGTCCTTCCGAATGTATATGAGGATGAAGTGGGTATCGACGAAATTTCGTGCATTCCAACTTCATCCTCACTAGGGTTCGGAAGGACAGGGCAGGGATCGAATGAAAATGCCACCGCTAAGGGAAGTAGTTTTGAATAAAATAGGAATATATTATACGCGTAAATAGTCGCCATTCACTCGAGTCCTTATGGAAACAGGATTGGACACAAGCCGGGAGGCTTGCGCCAGCAATGGCTATTCTAGGCGAGCATTTTTCAAGTATCCTTTGAGAGCGTTTTGATTATTTCTGAAGCCTTGTTGGCCACTTGTTTGGCATCTTGCTCTAGTACGTCAAGCTTTTGTTGAATCTCCTTAATTCTCCGCGCTTTTAATATCTCTTTTTCTTCCTTTGTTTTCATGATATATTCTCTAGTTTTTGATTGACATCACGATGATTGGCATTCGACCAGACCTGACAGGTTTTTAAAACCTGTCAGGTCTAAGTAGTTGATATATAGCGTTTTAAAAAACAGGCCTCAATGCTCACTAAAATTGCATATGACTCCTACTGGGTCAGTACCTGATAAACAGGATTGATTTTTCATGTCTCAATGCTCACTAAAATTGCATATGACTCCTACTATCCATAAAACCAGTTCTGAGGGAAAGGTAGAGCGCCTCAATGCTCTCTAAAAATGCATATGATTCCTACCCTTGATTTTGTAATCCTTTGTAAACCAAATCGTTGTCTTTGAAACTTGATCATTTTTCTACTTTGTTTCATTTGGTCTTACTGATAAGGAGACCAAATGAGGGGAAGTAGTTGGTAATCACGAAAACCCGATGTACACATGCGTCCCATTCGTTGGTCTTACTGAGGGATATCAACGAAAACGTGTTTCACCCTGTTTCAGACAATTTACTGAAAAATCCTCAATAATCTAACCCCTCCCCAAAAATCTTTATCTTTGCTCAAATCAATTGATTATAAACAAATGCCCCAATTCGATAGCCTGTCCGAAGCCTTTGAGTGGTTCTGGGAAAACGTATATCCCCATTTACCCAGCGAGCAAAAAACGAATGCTTTGCGGACTGCGAAATATACCTATTACAAACGGGATGAAAATGTATCTGAAAAGCGCATGCGGCGGATATTAGAGGCGCACACCAATTATCGCATAAAGCACGAAATAGAAATCGAGGGAGAAGATTGATGTCATAAATATAGATATATGACATTAATTTTGTATCTTTACTTGTCTTTGAAAAACAAAGATGCCCCTGAAGTATAGTCTCCAAACCGACTTCAAGGGCTTTTGCAAACAAAAATCATTTACAAGATGCAAAGTTCGACATTATCGACTACTTCTCAAAATGCAACCCCGGTGCAAGCCGCCCCTTCGCTCACTTTATTGGAGGAGGGCATCCAAGCCCGCTTAGAGCAATTGACTTTTTCGGCTTATTTTCCTTTAGAGTTTATCAAGGAATCGGGTAAGACTTTTACTTCTGACAACATCGAGCGGGTCATCAATCATTTAGAGGTCACCATCATTGAATTGAAGTATCTGGCCAACGAACTGCGTTGGTTGCAGTGGATTCGAGGGCAAGGAGGAATGGCTTTTTAGGAACATGTTCAAAATAAGTGTCCGGTTTTGGCAAAATTACTTGAAGCTAGACGAAGTACTTTTTGCAGGCATAGCCATCGCTATGGCTAAAAAAAGTAATGAAGTATAGCAAAAAGAAATGAAGCGAAAACGGTCAGTTATTGCGGACACGTTCCTTAGTACTTACCCTTCCTTCTAAAGTACCAAAAGGCCTCGATGAGGCCTTTTGGAAAATAAGGTATCGTCTGTTTTTTTACTCTGCCATCAAGCGAATGAACTCGTCGAACAAATAACGAGAATCGTGTGGGCCAGGAGAAGACTCGGGGTGATATTGTACCGAAAACGCCTTTTTACCCTTGATTTTGATACCTTCTATAGTATCGTCATTCAGGTTTACGTGGGTCACAATGATGTCTGGGTTGCTCTCCAAAGACTTGCGTTCCACTCCAAAACCGTGATTCTGAGAAGTGATCTCACTTTTTCCCGTAATTAAGTTTTTTACTGGATGATTCAAACCTCGGTGGCCATTGTGCATCTTGTAGGTTTTTACGCCCATCGCCGATGCCAAAATCTGATGCCCCAAGCAAATACCAAATACGGGTATTTCGTTTTCTAGAATTGCCTTTACCGTATCTACTGCATAAGGCATAGCCGCTGGGTCACCGGGTCCGTTCGAGATAAAATAACCATCGGGCTTGAACTTTTGCATTTCCTCAAAAGAAGTTTTGGCCGAAAACACCTTGCAGTAACAATCTCTTGATTGGAAATTGTTCAAGATATTGGTTTTTACTCCCAAATCGAGCACGGCCACCTTGAAACGTGCCCCCTGGCTACCCACAAAATAAGGTTTGTCAGTAGTCACCTTCGAAGAAAGCTCCAATCCATCCATCGAGGGCGTTTCCTGAAGTTTGGTTTGTAAGAAATCGATGTTGGTGTTTTCAGACGAAATGACCGCATTCATTGCGCCTTTGTGGCGAATGTGCTTGACCAAAGCTCGGGTGTCTATATCGCTGATACCTACCAAGTGAGCACCTTCCAAGTAATTTTGCAAAGAATCATCCGCAGTTTTGCGTGAATACATGGGTGAAAAATGATTGCACACCATGCCGTTGATCTTTACACTACTCGACTCGTTGTCCTCGCGAATAGTACCGTAGTTACCAATGTGTGAAGTAGTATTGATGACGATTTGTCCAAAGTAGGAGGGGTCAGTATAGATTTCCTGATAGCCCGTCATGCCAGTATTAAAGCATAACTCCCCTGTAGTAGTTCCGATTTTGCCAATGGCTTTTCCCCGGAAAATTGTGTTGTCTTCTAAAAGTAAAACAGCCTCCATGTATTTATTTATGTTTTGACTCTTAGACGCGCAAGTTAGCAGCAATTTGGCTGATTTTACAAATTTGCGTTATATTTTTTTTAACGTTTAGAATTTTTAGGCAGGAGATTACTGGAGAAATTTTTGATGCTGTGATATCGCGTAAAACATGAGGTAAGTACAATTACCTGCTGTTTTGATGCGTATTGATACGCTGAAAAAAACAAGAAATGATGAAAAGAATATTAGCAACAGGTGTTTTTTTGATGGTGGCTACGCTGGCCATGGGCCAAAGGGCCTATGTGCGAGTGAAAGGCTCTAATTTGTACGAAAAACCCAATCTGAATTCAGAAGTACAAGTAGTATTGCATGCAGGCTGTGAAGTGAGCAAAATAGAACTGGTGAGTTTGAAGAAGGAAGACCAACGAAAGTGGGTATATGTAAATGTAAGGCTGGACGGTGCCGGGGAATACGAAGGTTATTTATTGAAGGTTCATTTGATTTTAAACAAACATGCCGTCAATAAGGGAAATTACATGTACAAGGCCTCAAGGTCAAACCCCAAGGCCAAGCGTATTTTTTGGTCAAACCCCAAAGAGCCAGTAAAACACCTCAAAGCTACGCCCAAAGACAACAAACCCTTTGTGCAACGTAAGTTTGAGCGCGACAAAAAGGGAATCTTTTACCGCAATGATCGAGGCAAAAAGGTGTACATCAATGACAATTAATAGTCAATGAGCACGCGATAGGTGTTAACATGCCGTCTACAATAAACTTAAAATCAACTGTTTAGGATTGGTAAAACCCCTTTTCTTCGATGTATTTGTCTACTGCTTCGGGCACCAGGTAACGAATGGATTTTTTGTTTTTGATGCATTTCCTGATAAAGGTGGCCGAAATGCTCATCAAAGGAGCCTCTACAAAATGCACCTTGGGGTGGGTATCGAGCTCACTAGGGCGTGAATCGGGGCGGGGATACACAAAAAGACTAAAGTACTCCAATATTTTATCGTAGTTTTTCCACTTTTTGAAGTGCCCCAAATTATCTCCCCCCATAATGAGCCCAAATTCGTGCTCAGGATGTTTTTCCTGCAAAACGGTGAGGGTATCGATGGTATAACTAGGCTTGGGCAAGTGAAACTCAATGTCGGAAGTTTTGAGTTTGTAATTATCTTGGATGGCCTTTTCGACCATGTCTAGCCTGTCAAACTCATGCAACAACGACTTTTGTTTTTTGAAGGGGTTTTGGGGAGATACTACAAACCAAACCTCCTCTAAATCAGTGTTTTCGGCCATTGTATTGGCAATAATCAAATGCCCTACATGAATGGGGTTGAACGAACCGAAAAAAAGACCAATCTTCATGAATTAAGTATAAGTTTAACCAATAAACTTTTGAATAATCTGCTCTACTTTCAAGAAAGTATCTGTCAGTACTTCATTGACTACTACTTCGTCAAACTGGTCTTGATAGGTAAGTTCTTCCTTCACTTTTTGTAGTCTTTGCTTAAGGCTTTCCTCTGATTCGGTTTTACGACTTCGGAGTCTTTTTTCTAATTCTGCTTCTGAAGGTACCCTCACAAAAATAGACAAAGCATCCTCTTGGTAATACTGTTTTAGGTTGAGGCCTCCTTTGACGTCTACATCAAACAATACATGCTTGCCAGTATTACGCAATCCTTCCACCTCTGATTTGAGCGTACCATAGTATTTACCTTCGTACACTTTTTCCCATTCCACAAATTCACCTGCATCCTTCTTTTGTTCAAACTCATCTACAGTCAAAAAGTGATAATCCTTGCCATCTACCTCAAAAGCACGCTTTGAGCGGGTACAGGCAGACACCGAAAATCCGAATTGATCGTAGTTTTTGAGCAAGTGTTGAACAATCGTGGTTTTTCCAGAACCAGAGGGTGCCGAAAAAATAATGACTTTTCCTTGTTCTGCTCCAGGTTTTGTTTTGGGTTCTACTCCAGATTTTGGGGTAGAAGTTGGACGTGTGTTATTTTGTTTGGTATGCGTATTATCCATTCACAAAAATGAGTACTTATCCTTGAAATACAAAACAAAACCGCAAAGATTCACACCATCGGTTTAGTTACTGTCTTCGTTGAGTTTCAGCTTGATACAATCAATGACATCTTGCGGTACAGACTTTCGTTCTACTTTAGAGCTCAAAATATCCTTGATGCAATTGTCTTGCTCATAACAATCGCTACACATTTTACAGCCTTCAATTTTCTTTAAAAATTGGGCCGCCTTTTCAGGGTCTGCCTCATTGTCTACTACAAGTTGCAGCATTTCGAGACATTTCTGAGTATCCTTGCATTTAGATCCAGAAGCTTTATCGCCTCCAAATAAGTTTTTGATTGATGACCACATATCAACAATAGATGTAAAGTTTAAATTTTCAAGTTGTATTACGAATATATTTGAATTTTGCTTTCAAAGTTAAAAAACAATGTATTTAGTTTTTGGAAATGCTCCATAGCTCATGTAACCTTGGTCTTTATGCTAGAGAGAATAATTCCTGATAAAACAGGGCTTACACCAAAATACAAAGGGCACAACTATCCTTTACCAAAACGCAACTATGGCTTTGGTTTTTTTAACTAGATTGCAATGTTTTAACATATTCTAAGATGTACGATTTAAAGTTACCGAACGTTAGAACTATTTTTTGATCTACGCTTGTCTTCGTAACCCATTTTTTCTGCGTATTCTTTCAATTTTTCTTTCAAAAGATTACGAGCACGGTGTAGCCTAGAGCGCACAGTACCGATAGGAATGTCTAAAATTTTGGACATTTCTTCATAGGTAAAGCCTTCAATGTCGCACAAAATAATAACAGTACGAAAATCGATGGCCAAAGCGTTCAGTGCATTGGCTACTTCATCACCTATCATGCTCTGTAATACTTCAACTCTTAAATCCGCGGTAACATTGAGTTCGGTATCTTCAGAATTATAGATATTTTCAACTTCTTGATAGTCTACCTTGGCAGGTTCCTTGACTTTTTTTCGGAAGTTGTTAATAAAGCTGTTTTTCAGTATTCTGAACAACCAGGCTTTAGCATTAGTTCCTTTTTGAAATGATTCAATAAAACGAAAAGCACGCAAATAGGTGTCTTGTACCAAATCCTTTGCATTATCTTCATTAAGAGTAAGGTGAAAGGCGTAGTTGTAAGCAGCGTCAATATGAGGCATAAACTCATTATTAAAAATATTCTCTTTTTCTTGTTTTGAGTATTTTTTTGGTGTTTTTTCCATACAAGACAAGTCAGTCAACTTTCAAATGAAATTATAAATTGTGATAATTGGAGTAAGAGCGCACAATCAATGATTTACCCCCAATAATACTCCTCAAAATATATCTGAAAAATTACTTGGTTAATAGAATATACGATGGTTTGGGTAATTATAAGCAAAATTATGAATATTGTTTACCTTTGTTGCTGGTATTCATCTTTGATTTGTAAAAAATGCTTGAGATAAGCGCAGTAGTCATTACTTTTAACGAAGAAAAAAACATTGCTCGATGTATTGACTCTCTCCAGGGGGTAGTGGATGAAATTGTGGTAGTAGACTCCTTTTCAACGGATGATACCGAAGCTATTTGCCGTCAAAAAAACGTTCAATTTGTCCAGCATCCTTTTGAAGGACATATTGAGCAGAAGAATTATGCGATTACTCAGGCAAAGTTTCCAATTGTGTTGTCGCTGGATGCCGATGAAGCCCTGGACGAAACCTTGCGAAAGTCTATCATCGAAGCAAAAAATAATTGGCAGGCAGATGGTTTCAAGATGAATCGAGTTACGAATTATTGTGGTAAGTGGATCTGGCACGGAGGGTGGTATCCTGATACTAAATTGAGGCTTTGGGATAGTAGAAAAGGCCAGTGGGAAGGAATGAATCCTCATGATGAGTTTGTGATGGAGCCAGACAGTAAAATCACTCATTTGAAGGGCAATTTATTGCATTATAGTTATGATTCGATAGAGGGACATATTATTCAAATGAATAAATTTACTTCCATTTCAGCAAAAAGTTACTACAAGAAAGGCAAACGGTCCAATTTATTTTTAATTTTAATGAAACCACTGGTCGCTTTTACAAAGACTTTTTTTCTCAAAAGGGGATTTTTGAGTGGTTATTATGGCTTTGTGATTGGTATAATAGATGCACAGGCTACTTTTCTGAAGTATGTGAAACTTCGGGAATACCAAAAAAAGCAAAAAGAGAACACTTGATTTTAATATTCGGACAAAAGGATTACAACTGAAATACTGGAGGCCTGTTGAGGATATGGACACGAAAAAAAAGAAAAAGATATTAGTAATACGGTTTTCGGCTATAGGTGATATTGTGTGGACTTCCCCTGTAGTGCGTGTGTTGAAGACCCAAATTCCAAATTCTGAAATCCATTTCTGTACCAAGTATATTTACAAAGAAATGGTGGAATCCAATCCATACATTGACAAACTTCATTTTTTGCATGAAAAGCTTGGGGATTTGATCAAAGAGTTAAAAAAAGAGAACTTTGACATCATCATTGATTTGCACAAAAACCTGCGCACTTTGATGATGAGGGCACAACTCCGGCGCAAAACTTACAATTATCATAAACTCACCTTCCGAAGATGGTTGTTTGTCAAGTTTAAACTAAACACCATGCCCAACCTACACGTAGCGGATCGTTATTTGGCTACGATTAAACCACTGGGGGTACGTTATGACCATAAAGGCCTGGATTTCTTTATTCCCAAATCGCAGGAGATTAACATTCAAACCTATTTGCCCGAAACCCACCACCATGGGTATGTCACTTTTGTGATTGGAGCAAGCCGATTTACCAAAAGATTACCCGTGGCCAGAATGATTGAACTGTGCGAAAAAATCGACCGTCCATTGGTTTTGATTGGGGGCAAAGAAGACGAGGTAACCGGAGAAAAGATTGCCCAGTATTTTGCCAATAAGATAGATAACGACGTGGTGGTGGTCAATACCTGCAACAAATTGAGCATTAGTCAGTCTGCATCTATCGTAAAGCAGTCTGAGATGGTGTTTGGGCAAGACACCGGCCTTACTCACATTGCCGCGGCTTTTGGCAAAGAGGTATTTGCCATTTATGGAGGCACTTCCACCCTGGGTTTTTACCCATATGAGACCCCTTACACTATTTTGGAAAATAATAATTTAAGTTGTCGTCCTTGTTCAAAATCTGGAAAAGATATTTGCCCCAAGGGACACTTTAAATGCATGCAAGAAATAGAGTTTGATTTTGAGATTCCTCCCGTGCGAAAAGAAAATGTGCAATAATCATAAACCTGTATGATCTTGAAAAAACTGCCTCAAAACATCATCATAAGCCGTACTGATAACCTGGGCGATGTAGTAGTGACCCTACCACTGGCAGGTTACATCAAGTCAGTTGTTCCGGATAGCAAGGTCTACTTTGTGGGCAAGTCTTATACACGTATGGTGATAGAAGCCAGTAATTATGTAGATCAGTTCATTGACAAGCAAGATGTATTGCACAACCCGATGATATTGGGGGATTTGAATGCCGATGCGATTATTTTTGCTTTGCCTGACAAGGCGGTGGCGCAGGCAGCTACTAAAGCAGCCATTCCGATAAGAATAGGTACCGGTCATAAGGTGTATCATTGGCTTTATTGTAATAGAAGGGTAAATTTTAGCCGCCGAAAATCTGACTTACACGAGGCGCAGCTTAATTTTAAACTTTTGCAGGCTTTTGACATAGATACTGAACCTTCTTTCCAGGAAATAGCAACGTGGTATGGGTTAACCCTGAATGATACAAACAATGATTTCTCGAAGTGGTTATCCGACGAAAAGTTTAATTTGATTGTCCACCCCAAGTCTAAGGGAAGCGCTAAAGAATGGGGGGTAGAAAATTATGCTCATTTGGTAGCACAATTACCTGCAAAAGATTTTAATGTATTGATCACAGGCATCAAAGAAGAAGGTGATTTGTTAAAGGAACAAGTTCCTGAGTTGTTTACCCACGCCCATGTACAAGACTTGACCGGTGCTTTGAGTTTAGAACAACTGCTGAGTTTGATCAACAAAGTAGATGGATTTTTGGCCGGGAGCACTGGCCCGTTACACATCGCGGCTGCTTTGGGAAAATTTACACTAGGAATTTATCCTCCTATTCGTCCCATGCACCCGGGTAGGTGGCAACCCATCGGTAAAAATGCGCATTATATTACCTTAGATAAAATGTGTAGTGATTGCCGTAAAAGTGAATCTTGTGCTTGTGTAAAATCAATTACCATTGCACAGGTCAAATCTAAGTTGGTAGAATTTGCTCAACATCATCAACAAAGTTTGGGCAATAACTCATAATCATGGAAGATCATACAGGAGCGGAGGAGAGACGAAGTATTTCGGTGGTGATCCCGAATTATAATGGACGTGATTTGATGGAAGCAAACCTTCCATCAGTATTCGAGGCCTTGACAGTAGCCGCAGTGGCGTTTGAAGTCATTGTAGTAGACGATGCTTCTACCGATGAATCAGTCGCTTTTCTCAAAACAGCCTTTCCCCAGGTAGTATTGCTGCAAAACGAACATAACCAAGGCTTTTCTCCTACAATCAACCGAGGCATCATGGCGGCCACCAAGGATTTGGTATTGGCCCTGAATAGTGATGTAAAACTGACCCCCAATTACTTTTTACCATTGTTCAAGTACTTTAGCAAAGCAAACACATTTGGAGTAATGGGACGCATTTTGGACCTGGATGGAGAGAAAGTACAAGATGTAGCCAAATATCCTCAACAAAAACGGACTGGTAAGATCAAATCTACCATCGATTTTGTACTAGATCCTATGCCTAACGATTTTTGGGTTCCTAGTTTGTATTTATCGGGGGCCAATGCCTTGGTAGATCGGCAAAAAATCCAGGAGTTAGGCGGTTTTGACGAAATATATGCTCCTTTTTATGTAGAAGACGTAGACCTTTCGGTGCGGGCCTGGCGATTGGGCTGGGCCTGTTATTATGCCCATGAGGCTGTATGTCATCACCCTGAGTCGGTCACGATTGCCAACTACCATAAAAAAAGAAAAATTTATGTGATTTCGGCTCGTAATAAACTCATTATGCACGCTTTACATCTGCAGGGAATGAGTAAAGTCATATGGAATTTAAAGGTGTTTGCTGATTTTATCATGTATTGGTTGGCCTTTAATTTCCGGTTTTATGAAGCTTTTTTTCTATTTTTGCGCCGTTTTAAGCAATTGAGGCGATCGAAAAGACGCATGAAACAGTTGCTTAAAAAATATGACCGAAAGGAATCAGTGAATACCATTATAAGCCAAATGCGTCAAGAGCTCGAGGCTTATAATGTAGTAAAGTTAGATATTTAAGCTGATAACAATGCATCAAGATTTAGAAGTAAAACCCGAAGATTACTATACCCTAAGCCGTCCCGAAATGATGAAGTATATACCTCGGGAGGCCAAAGTAATCTTAGAAGTGGGATGTGGGCAGGGAAATTTTGCTTACGCACTGAAGCATCAAAGAACCGAGTCCGAGGTATGGGGAATAGAATTGGCTGAAGACGAAGCCGCTGAAGCAGCCAAAAGACTAGACCATGTATTGTCGGGCAGTGTAGAGAGCCAAATCCCAAAGCTGCCTGATCATCATTTTGAAGTCGTCATTTTTAACGATGTTTTAGAACATTTGCTAGATCCTTACGAGGTATTGCGGTTACTCAAAACCAAGTTAAAACCAGGTGGAGTTGTAGTGAGTTCTATTCCCAATATTCGCTATTTTCGTAATTTGTTTGATTTTGTGTGGCGCAAAAACTGGGACTATACCGATAATGGTATTATGGACAAAACCCACTTTAGGTTTTTTACTATCAAAAGCATTCGTAAAATGTATGAAGGGCAAGGCTACAAAGTATTGCAACACGAAGGCATCAATGCCACCAGGTCTATCCGACCTTTGCTCCTCAATATGTTATTTCTGGGAAGGTTTTCTGATATCAAATATCTGCAGTTTGCAACTGTAGCTCAATTTGCCGAATGAACAAGACTACGTTGAATACACCTATTTTATTATTAATATTCAAGCGATTTGACACCACCATGCGGGTGATAGAACAAATCGGAAAAGTAAAGCCTCAAAAACTCTACATTGCCGCAGATGGCCCCCGTGATGAAGTAGCAGGCGAAGCCGAAGCCTGTCAGCAGCTACGCGAAGCAGTATTGAAAAAGATAGACTGGGAATGCGAGGTGAAAACCTTGTTTCGGGAAAAGAACCTTACTACCAAAATCGCGGTGAGTGAAGCCATCCACTGGTTTTTTGAACAAGAAGGAGAGGGGATTATTCTTGAAGATGATTGTTTGCCTCACGAAACGTTCTTTACTTTTTGTGCCAAATTATTGGACAAATACCGTTATGATACCCGAGTAATGCATATTTCGGGAAGCAATTTGCTACGAGGACATACTTTTGGCGATGGGTCTTACTTTTTTTCTCAACACGTAAATATTTGGGGGTGGGCTACCTGGCGGCGAGCCTGGCAGCACTATGACCTCAAAATGAGTACCTATCCTAAGTTTGAAGCGCAAAACCAAATGTACAACATTATGCGGGTGATGCACCAGCGTTATGCAAAGCGGTTCAAACGAGTATACGAGCATTCTAACAATAGCGAATGGGACTACCCTTGGGCCTACGCCACTTTTAGCCAAGGAGGCCTGTCTATTATCCCAAACAAAAACCTGATATCAAATATTGGTTTTGGCGATGAAGCAGGTACCACCTTTGATGCAAAAAACCCGGTAGCCAATTTGCCTACTTATGCCATTGACGATATACAACATCCTACGTTTATGCTGCCTTTCCGGGAAGCCGATGAACTGTTTGTGAAAATAACGGCGGGTCGCCCTTCTATCGCGCAACAATTGCGGGTATTTTTCAAAAAACATGGTAATTTTGGCTTTGGTAAAAAGAAATAGTGGCTGGTAGTTTTATTAGTTGGGAGTTTGTAGTCAGTAGTTGGTAGTTTTATTTAGTCCATAGTTTTTTTAGTTGGTAGATCGTAGTTAGGAGTTTTGTTTAGTCCACAGTCGACGGTCCATAGTCCATAGTTTTTTTAGTCGATAGTTATGACTCGCTTCGCGCAACCATTTAACCATCAGCCGCAGGCGGAACAATAGAACAATATAGCCAGCCATTTAACAATGCAACAATAGAGCAATAAAAATAAGCAGATTTAGAATAACTGCGCAACATTAAGAATTAATCATCAATAGTTA
>CALDJV010000790.1 GCA_937899305.1 uncultured Cytophagaceae bacterium | reverse complement strand
TGTTACCAGGATTGGTTTTGATGTATCTATTGTCATTGTGTAAGTAGTTTTTAATAAAAGATGATGGTTGAAGTAATATTAAAAAAACTAAGTAACATGTTCAAAATAAGTGTCCGATTTGGTCATATGCATGGATTTGTTGGGTGAGGCACTTTTTGCGGGAATAGCAAGGCTATTGCCAAGAAAAGTAACGAAGCCCAGCAATTCAGGCAGCAGAGCAAACTAGACAATTATTGCGAACACGTTACTAAATACAATTTTCCAATCGAGCAGTATTTTTTGACTGGTTGATCAGCGCCTTTACCATTACTTGATTAAAATGCGGCTGTGATGAAGGCCAAAACTTTGCAACTATTACTATTTTATACTTTTTTTGAAAGTATGAAGGAAGCAACCAGAATACCCACTAACAATTCATCTCAATTCCGAAACTAAAGACCCCGAGAGTTGTTATGATGTAGGATCTCATTTTTGAGAAAAACCCACACGGTGGGGGCCATTCAAATGAAATTATTTTCTTAGGTTAAACCCAGTTTTGTTCAACTGTTCTATTCACAAAGCAATGAGGTTGAACAATATTCTAAATTCATTTTATGAAAAAACACATTATATTCACTGCAATACTCTACACTTTGGTAGCTTGTGCCACCAACAATAACGACGTAAATCCAATGAACCTTACTACCGAGGATCTCAATGTAACCATTGATGAAAACCCGATAAAAGGACAGGTATTGGGCACAGTAAAGGCCTCGGCTATTCAGGGAAGTGTTACTTTTAAGATTGCCTCACAAACGGTTGATAACGCGATGTCCATCGACATCGATTCGGGAGAGCTGAAGGTCATCATACCCTCACTTTTTGACTTTGAAGCCCGGCAAAAATTGGAGGCAAACATAGAAGTAAGCGCCAACGGAGAAACCCAAGAGGTCAAGGCAACCATCAATCTAAACGATGTAACCGAACCTCCCCGATCGATTTGGCAAGGAGCCAATATTACTTTTACCAAAGCCGCTGGGGCAGATCCTACTCAAGAGGCCAACCAAGATCGAATCACCGATAAAGTATGGATAACCCGAGATAGCGGTGGAGGGCAAATTTTCAATGCAAAAACCGAAACAAGTGCCAATATAGATATCAGTCCAGCGGGTACCCAATGGGCCTTGGGTACCCTCAACGACATCGATAATCTTGTTTTCAAGCCTTTCCGTGACGCAGTGGGCTCACCCAAAGAAGTTGCGGGTAAAGACTTGGTGCTTCACCTCATTGAAGACAATATTTATATTAGTGTGAAGTTTACCTCTTGGAGCACCCAAAAAACGGGTGGTTTTGCTTACGAAAGATCTACTCAATAAACTCATTGGGAACGTTTAGTTCTGGTTTGGGGTTTCTTTGATGTATCAACATTTAAATAACAACATACGTATGCAAACCACATTGAAGGAAGCGCTTGCCGCTTACCAAGCAAAGTCTGGTGCCAAGAAAACCGATGAACAAAAAGCCATCATGGCCAAAGCTACGCAGGCCTTGATAGCAGATAATATTGAGGCCAATGCGCTCAAAGTAGGAGATGCCATCCCTGAATTTACCTTACCCAATGCCAAAGGTGCGCACATTGGTAGTCAGGAATTGCTCGCTCAAGGACCCTTGGTGATTTCGTTTTATCGGGGTGGCTGGTGTCCTTATTGTAACCTCGAACTGAGAGCTTTGCAACAATTGTTGCCTGATTTTAAACAAGCAGGGGCTCAATTAGTAGCCATTTCGCCTCAAACTCCTGATCACTCACTCAGTACTCAGGAAAAAAATGAATTGACTTTTGAGGTATTGAGTGATGTAGGCCATCAAGTGGCTAGAAAATTTGGTTTGGTATTTACGATGCCTACTGATTTACAAAATCTATACAACGATTTTGGCCTCGATCTACCCAAGCACAATGGGGACCGCTCTTTTGAGCTTCCTATGCCTGCTACTTATGTTGTTGGCAAAGATGGGGTGATTCAATATGCTTTTGTTCCTGCCGACTACACCCAACGCGCCGAACCAAGTGAGGTATTGGCCGCGGTAAAATCGCTTGCGGTAGGAGCGTAATAAATCAACTTGCTATCTGACAAGAAATAAAAAACCTGACTACTACAAGTCAGGTTTTTTATTTGAGCTATTTTTTCCCAACCCTTCACCTATCTTAATGCCTACCACCAAAATGTCGTCTCGTTGCTCTGTATCCTGCATATGGGTGCGGAGAGTTTCGTCTAGCAATGCTTGTTTTTGATCAGCCGTGTCAAGTGTGCTCAACTTTTGAAACAAGTTCATCAGGCGCGTCCGATTAAAGGACTTTCGTCTCACATCATTTTGATCTTCGTAGCCATCGGTACTCAAAAATAGTTCGGTACCTGGTGCAGTTGCTACTGTCCGATTCACAAAACGTTCGGCTCTTTGCTTTACTCCCCCTATTGATACCCGGCAACCTTTGTATACGGCAACCTCTTTTTGGGCATTTGTTACGTACAATGCGCTTTTGGCACCTGCATATTGTACCTCTGCTGTATCGCCTTTCGTGACCTTCAACAAGATAATATCCATACCTGCTCGATTTTTGGTTTCCTTTTGGCGAAGTGTCAAAATGATTGCCTCATCTAACTTTTGAAGGACTTCGGCCGGAGTTGCCAGCTTCCTTACGTTGATGAGGCGTTCCAGTAAGCTTTTACCCAACATAGTCATAAACGCACCTGGTACCCCATGCCCAGTACAGTCAGCCACGGCTAACCAAACAGCCTCCTGGGTTTTGTTCAGCCAATAAAAATCACCACTGACAATGTCTCTTGGTCTGAAAAATATAAAATAATCGCTAAAACATTCCGCAAACAATTGCTCTGCGGGCAACAAGGCTTGTTGAATGCTTTTAGCGGCTTTGATGCTTTGGTTGATCTGGGTGTTTTTTTTGAGTAATTCTTGGTTGCGTTGGGCAATGTAGTCTCGTTGGGTCTCCAACTCTTCCTGCGATTGATGCAGTTCTTCATTACGACTAAATATTTCTTCTTTTTGAGTACGCAACTCTTCATTGGCTTCTTGTAGCTCAGAGGTACGCTGGGCCACAATTTGTTCAAGTACTTTTTGCCGTTTTTTGAGTGTTTGGGTACGCCAAGAGGTAAAACCGTACACCAGTAGCACTGTAAACACTCCATATAACCCGTAAGCCCACCAAGTTTTCCACCAGGGGGGCGTAATCTCAAAACTCAAACTTACTTCATTGCTCCACACATTGTTTTGTCCTTTTGCTCTTACTTTAAAGGTATAACGCCCCGGAGGAATATTTTTATACTCCGCTTTGCCTTCGTGAGTAAAGGTCGACCATTTGGTATCTAAACCTACTAGCATATACCGGTATACCACTTCTCCTTGTTCTGTTTGTTTCAGTCCACTGTAGTGCAAGGTGAAGTGATTTTGGTGATAGGGTACTACCAATTTTTTAGGCAACCAGTAGGGCAATTGGTTTTCTAATCCGCTCCAGGAGATACCTGCTTGGTTAAACCAGGATGTGTCAACTATTTTTTTATCAGAAGTAGTCCACCGTGACCAATTGATCTTTTTTTGATTTATATCCAAGCCAGTCAAAAACAACTTAGGGGGCAAGGTATCTTTGGGGGGTAACCGAAAAGCAGTGAGCCCATCTCCTATACTCGCCCATAATGTATTACTGGCATCTACTCTCATCGGGTTTCCATACCCATTGAAATTCACAAACTTGAATCCGTGGGCTTTTGTCCAGTTTCTTAATTGATACCCCCCATCAGGTTTGCGTACAAAACGAGTCAGTCCCCGACTAGTACCTACCCATACCTGGCCAAGACTATCCAAAGCAAGTTGTGTTACACCATTATCAACCAAACCCTGCTGTCGGTTATAATGCCATATTTGATTTCGTTCAATTATATTTACTCCTCCCCCATTGGTCCCTATCCAAACCCGCCCATTTTCAAATAAAAGACTGGTAATCTGATCATTAGATAAACCAGTAGCTTTTGTATAATGCTTGAATTGGCCATTTTCTAATAAATTGACTCCCCCTCCATTGGTCCCTATCCAAACCCGGTTGCCTTCTTTGGCAAAACAGCTCACATAGTCATTCGACAATCCAGTTTCGGTATTATAATGGGTTAGGCGTCCATTCTCCAATACACTCATTCCTCCACCATTGTACCCAATCCAAAGCTTCTCTCCATCTTCCAAAAGGCTCCACACACTGCTGGTAACCAAACCATCTTTATTGGTATAGTGAGTCACCTGATTATTTTGTAATAGATCGAGTCCTGCCGAAGTGGCAATCCAAAGTTTGTCACTGGCTCCGGCAATGTTCCATATGTAGTTACTAGACAAACCGCTTTTGGTATCATAATGGACAAATCGACCATTTTCAAGACAACTCAATCCCTTGAAACTCCCCAAACAGATTTTTTCCTTGTTTTGCTCAGTCCAAAGGCAGGATATGTAACTATCTAACAAACCATTTTGGATACCATAGTGGGTGAGTTGATCTTGCTTCAAAAAATGAAGGCCGCCCGCCTGCGTTGCAATCAAAAGTTGATCGTCTTCTTGCAAAAAAGAGATTACCTCATTGCTAGACAATCCGTGTTCAGTATCATAAAAAGTGAGTTGACCATTTTTCATCAAGTTCACTCCCTTTGAGGTTCCGATCCATAGCCTGTCGCCATCTTTCAAAATACTCCGTACCTTATTGCTCTTCAGCCCTTGTGCCATCGTATATTGAGTAAATTGGCCATTTTCCAAGACATTCAATCCTCCCTGTTCAGTTCCTATCCAAAGTCGGTCTTTTTCTTTGAACAAACTTCGGATACCATTGTCAGAAAGTCCATTTTGAATAGTATAATGCGTTATTTGATCGTTTTCTAACTGATATAAGCCTGATTCATAAGTGCCGATCCACAAACGTTCTTGTTCGGCCCATAGTTTTATGATATGATCACTAGATAGTACCTGACTATTCTGATAAATAGCAAACTGGTTACGTTGTAAATAACACAAACCACCCGAAGTACCAATCCACAATTTTCCATTCACCTTAGCCAAAGCATTGACATCATTTTGAGGAAATCCATTTTCTCGCTTAAAATGAGTAAAACGACCGTTTTCAAATAAATTCAAGCCTCCTGTATAGGTGCCAATCCAAAGTTTTCCTGGCTCAATCAAGAGGCAAGAAATCTGGTTGCTCGAAAGCCCCTGCTCCACAGTATATACTTTTATTTGATCCCCCTCTAAAAGGGCGAGTCCATTGTCAGTGCCTACCCAAGTTCGTCCCAATTCATCTTTTGCAACACACTCGACGATATTACTTGGTAACCCTTGATCCTGGCCAAGGCTTAAAATACCATATGTATCGTTGTCCTTCATAATGGGGGGCACATAAGGAAGCGTAATTGGCAAACCAGCCATCATTGTTTTGCCTTTTGCTGGTACTACACGTGGCTTTTCTAACCGTACAGATATGGGAGAGATGGGTTTGATATTGCGTTTTACCAGTTCCTTGGTATGCTCATCCCACATATAAGTCAGTTTGGTTACATCTATAGGAATCGGGTATGAATTGAGGCGTGTATCAGTATAGCGTGGCTTTCCCAGGGGTTTGCTCCGGGTCTTTTTCAGAGGGTTTTGGGCGATATTTTGAGGAATGGGATGGATAGCAGGGTTTGCCTTCACTCTTTTGGGTGGCAAATACTGGCTTTCTGCGGTAGGGAAATTTAAGTTTTTGGGCTTATAACAAGCTGTGATCACTAAAACCAGCCACGATAATTGAATAATATTTCGATACATGACACAATATCAGGTATAAATCTTTCTGTGTATTCTCAACAATCACCAAGTAAAAGAGGTAATGAACAGAACATATTGAGTAAATACTAATATAATTAATTCTTGGACATTTTGTTCATGTAATATAGTATAAATGCGTATTAACATCAGGTTTGATAAACCAGAAAGCCTGATAGAGGTAAAGTCAAATTGAGGACCAGGAATGAACCTCAATTTGACTTTTGGCAAGAAATTATAATTTTACCCCTACCGACAGATAAAAGCTACGGGCAGTGGCTGGAATGATTCCAGGGCCAGGGTAAGCTGCAGCTCGTCGAGTAAAATACCGCTCATCGGTCAGGTTGTTTACTCCTGCGGCCAATCTCATAAACTTATAGGTATAACTGAGCGACAAATCCATGACCAGGTAACTGGGAATGAGACCAGTAACCGCACTGGGGTTGAAAACTGAATTGGTAGCATCTGAAAACTGGTCGCCTAAATAAGAAAACTGATAAGTGGCCTTGAAGTTTTTATAGGCAAAGTTAAGCCCGGATCGCCACATAATTTCGGGCACGTATTCTACTCTTTTACCCCGGATGGCGTTGTCTTGTGAGGTTACATAACGGGCATCTATCCAGGAGAAATTAGAGAACAACACCAAGTTTATACGCGTATTTTTTCCCTTGAACAAACCCCAAATATCCATTTCTACGAAACTTTCTAAACCATAGTGACGCGAATCTCCCACGTTGGTACGAAACAACAACGTGGTAGAAGGAGGCAGCAAGACTCCAATTCGATCGTTGTAGCGCAGGTAAAAGGTACTTATATCAAAACGGAGCCAATGTTGATAGGAACCCCTGAACCCCAGGTCTACATTGAATCCTTTTTCGTCGGTAATGAGGCTATCCAATAAAAAGTTAGGATTGCTCAGGCGCAAATCGCTGAAGGTAATGGAACGGTAGTTTTGAGAGAAGTTGGCGTACAGGTTCATTTCATTTTTGAAATAATAACTGGCCCCGATGCCCAACAATGCAAAAGATCGAGTGACGGTTTTGTCTTCTTGAAAATCGTTTTCCACCACAATATTGCCTGCCAAATCCCGGATAGTTTGCTTGTAAGTTCCTTCCGAGAAGGTTTGAATGTTCTCCAAACGGATTCCGGGAGTAATGCTAAAGTTACTGGTGATATTAAAAATATTTTCGGCAAAAAGAGACAGGTTTTCACTCGGAAAATCATAGTCAAAATTCTCTAAATCATTCGGGTTCAAATGGTTGAAATCAGGACGATCGGTGGCATTGGCATCTCCTTGCTTGCGGTCGGTGAGCCCCCGATAGTATCGAGCACCCAACAGCAAAGTCGAGCGTTCCCCAAATAAATCATACCCTTGCAAAAAGCGTATCTCGGAGCCAAAATTCTGAAAAACATCTCGGATGAGGGTACGATTTTCATTGGGGTTATCCAGACGATCTATTTTTTCCAGATTTCCCAAGGCATCTCTTTGCGAAAACAGGGCGAAGTTTCGGATGTTGATTTTACTCTTGTCCGAAAATTTGTAGTCCATATTCAGCGCAAACAAGTTCCAATTTACCTTGAACCAGTTTCGTCCTCGCTTCGATATTTCAAAGTTCCCCTTGCTCACGTCGTCATCGGTAAGTCCACCCGCCTGACGCGTACGATAATACAAGTAAGTGTACTCCAGGTTGATTTTGAATTTTTCACTGGGTTGGTAACCCACCTTGGCAAAAGCAGTGTGAGAGTTGAAATTGGAATTGGGGCGCCAACAATTGCCCTCTTTGTATTGGTAATAACTGTAATAAGACACTTTGCCCAAAGTACCTCCTATGCTATTGAAGGTATTGAGTAAGCCAAACGAACCCACTGTTTGCTCCGAATTGAGTTCTATTTTTTTGTCTTTGGGGGCATCTTTGAGCTTGAAATTCAACATGCCTCCAAATTGAGTTCCATATTGTAAAGAAGCAGCCCCTCTCACGATCTCGATGCGTTCCACCGCCTGCATGGGGGGCGTGTAATAACTCTCGGGATACCCCAAGGCATCAGCACTCATGTCGTAGCCATTTTGGCGCGTATTGAAATTGGCCGTACGGCTGGGTCCTAACCCTCTGGCCGCAATATCGAGCTGTAATCCGGCACAATCGCTTTCCCAGATGTTTAGGCCAGGCACCTTGGCAAAAATTTGTCGAGCATTGTTATTGGCTTTATTTGCCGCAAAATCATCCAACACAATCAACTCATTTTTCTTGGCCTCGTAAATCCCAAAACCATCTACCGAACGTAAACGGCCAATGCCTGAATAAGTCTTTCGTTTGGCTTTTACATCAATTTCTTCCAAAGTTTCAGACAATGAAGGTAAACTAAAATCCAGTTTGATGTCTTGATTGCTAATGGTAATATTTTGTTTCAAACGTTTGCGTTCAAAGGCAAAACATCCTACCTCATAAGTTCCCCGAGGCAGTTTGATTTCATACCTGCCATTGGCATTGGTCTCTACCTGAATCTTTTTGGATTGGATAAATACCACGGCACCAGGGAGGCTTTTCCCATCTTCTTTGGAGGTAACTTTCCCGTAAATTCGGTATTGCTGGGCTTGCACTGCATTGATTGTGAGGCAAAAACAGATCAAGCCAAGTATTTTTCTAAGCATTCTACTTTCTTTGCGTGACTAAACTGGGGCAAATTTAGGGAAGTATTCTTGTTTAGACTAAGTTTAAATAAAATTTATATTTTGCACGGCCCTACTCCCGCATCTTCAAAACCCAATCTTTTCGCTGCCAACCATCTTGTATTTTTGCCAGATCTACTCCAGGGTCTATCAACAACTGACTGGGGCGAGCATTGAGCGTCACTTGTACTTTGGCCCTTACTTCGGGATTGGTCACTCCTTTTTTGGCATAGTATGCCTTTAAAAAATGGGCATATTGCAATATCAAATCGGGCTGCATGGCCATTTGTTTTTCTTGCACATCATTTAAAAACTGACGGTTGGGCACGGCTCCTTCCCGACCTGTTTTGGCATCTTTCACAAAAAATGTGGCGGTACCCGCTTTTTCCATCAGCATTACCCGCCAAGAAAAACGATATCCTTCTTCTGTCCAGAAAAGATTGCCTTGATACAACAAATACCTCCAGGGAAACAACAGTTGAAAAGCAAAGAAAACCAGCACAAAAGCAGTTGTCAGCTTTTTTAATGGTTTTTGTAATCCTGGAGCTTTGGCGCTACTTGAGTTGGGCAAAGGAATGAATCGCTGATGAAAGGATTCGGAGAAAAAAATCAACACACAACAACTCATCACCAATGGAAACACCCCAATTTGGAAAAGTACCGCAGTAAGTCCGTGAAACACAACGACTGCAATGTAGGCCAAAACGCGGGTTTTGCGCCAAAGCAAAAATCCAACAATGAAGGTGTCGAACAACATACCAACCCAACTGAACAGGTAAGCGGTCGCCTTGTATTTAAAAATGAATCCAATGAGGGGCAAACTGGTTTTGGAAGGCAACCAAATGGACAAGGGCATTGCCTGAAACAGCCAGTCGTAGTTGAGCTTGGCCAATCCGGCGTAAAAATAAACGATCGCAATCTGTAATTTAAAGATGCCAATGGTCCAGACTGCTACCTCGCGCTGCTGAATTTGGGGTTTGCGCCAAGCATCAATAGCATACGCTCGGTTGGCGGGTACAAAGATCAACAGGAAGGCCACCAAACTCACAAAATAGTAGTGATTGAGATAGTAGGTGATATCGATGAGCTCGGTGTAAGTAAAAGTCAGAAAAAAAACAATGGTTGAAACTCGATAAAAACACCCCAAAATAATGCCTACACAGGCCAATAGCATCAATCCAAAGACCACATACATCAAGGTTTCGGGCAAAGGCTTGACCCACGAGAACCCAAAGTAAGTAAAATGTAGTTGAGGGGCTATTAAATGGGAATGCACCCAACCTTTAGCTACAAAGCGAAGGGTACTGTAAAGCATCAATGCTCCAAAAATTATTCTAAAAGTAATTAATGGAGCAATTGAAACAGGTCTAAAGAAATGGGCAACTATTTTTTTCTGAACAAGCAGCAACTTCGGTTGGTTTAGTCTCCGTCATTGTCAGAGAAAGTAATGCTAATTCCTAAGAGTGAACTCATAGAGCTTTTAAAGTTGGCCGTATTGTCCTGCATTAAAGTATGTGTAGCACTTACTTGCGTACTTCCTACATTGTCTGACAAACGTCCGGCCGGAATGGCATTGATGGCCGTGTTGATTTCGGCTACCTTGGCCTTGGTTTGAGTCACAAGGGCAGGCCCTCCTTCTACGGCATTGAGGTATTCTTCAAAACCTACTCCATCGGTTCCGTTGAGTCCTACCCCCAACCAAACGTTTTGGGTGGCGGCAAAATGAGCCTTGATCAAATCCAGTGAGATGCCACTGTAATACGCTTCTACTTTAGTAGGCTCAGTAGAGGTTTGTCCAGCCTGTAATCCGGCGGGCAATTCTAGTTTAAAATTCTTGATGCCTTCATAATCTTTCACAAAGGAATTGTACAACAAAGAAATGGGACTTCCCGCTGAGGTTTCGGTACTGCTGGTAAATGTAGCTCGGTAAGATCCTGTCCAGGTGCTCACGATTTTATCAATGTTGGTTTTGATTTCGGTCATCACCGCTTTCAGGTAGTTTTTACGGTTGTCGCTCCCTGTTCCGTAATTGGCCAAAACAGCCGCATCGCCATTGAGGCTAAAAATGAGGTATTCTACCGCCATAAATCCACGAACATCGCGCTCGAAGCTTGCGGCCAAGTTGAAAGCAGGGTTATTTAGGTTGGCTTCAATATTAGTAGGGTTGGCTGGAAAAGTACCCAAAACCTCTACAAAGGTACCTAAAGACAAATCTGCGGGCCCAAATCCAAAAGGAGAACACTTTACAAAACTAGTCATGGCTGCTTCCCAGGTAGCCTGAAAAGCATCCAGGTTGGTGGCATTTGGAGTGGCCATAAAAGTGTTACTAGCCGTTTCCATCGCATCTACCTTGGTTTTCAAGTCCTCAAAACTTGGGATGATCAAGTTATCGGCCAAGTTGGTCAGTAAAGTGCTACGGTCAAAGCCACCATCGTCTACTGCTACGTCGCTGTTATTGCAAGCTCCCAAGCCCAAAACAGCAATTACCCACAGAATATAATATTTTTTCATACCCATTTCAATTTATACCTTTTGAATCAATTTAAAATATAACCAACAAATGGATTGATAACCTCAAAGAGTTATCAATCCATCTAAATGTTCGGTTTTACAAAATTGTTTTAGTTATTGGTAAAAAAGCCGTTCACCTCAGTATCAGTAAAACCGTAAATACCTTTGATCAAGGTAATGGTCGCATCCAAATTAGCCAACAAAGAAGCATCATTCAAGAATTTGTAGCTAGTAGGAGTACCTGTACTTGGAGCCAATAGGTTGTTCAAGATTTCGTTGATTTGAGCATCAGTAATTTTCTTGTCAGCAATCCCTAACCAACCAGCCGCAAAAGCAACTCCTTCTGCGTAAGAGTGCATTGCACTTCCTCGGTCGCTGTCAGTACTGGCAGTAGTCAATCCTTGTAGTTTGGTTTTGGCTGCATTGCAGTAGTAAATCACCGTAGCAAAGTTGGTTTTCTCCCAGTTTAGCTTGAAAGCAGCCAAAGCTTCGTCTCTCTCAGTATTGAAAGCGCTTCCACCCTCGATCGCTGCTTTTGCTTTGATCAAGTTGTCTCTCATGTCATACAAGAAACCAGTTTTATTGGTATTGTCAGAACGTCTACTTACGTAAGTAGCTGCATTGGTTACTTTTTCAGAATCAAAAGTAATGTCAGTTCCTAAGATCTCAATCAATTTATCGGTAGAAGCTGAAGTAAGCGTACCATTCATTACAGTCAAGGCGTGGTTGTAAAGCGCTGCTCCAAAAGAACCCTTTTGAACCATTTGCTCTAATTCGAGACCGTTTTCATCCAACAAACGGCTGCCCAATTTACCACCGTCACCAGTAGGGGTTCCAGTACCAGGATTCACGAAAGTAGCTCCTGAATTGGCCGCTTTTACAATCTCAGTCAACCAAGTTTCTACTTTGGTTGCATAACTTGCCAAAGTTACCGCCTTCAAGTTGCTAGGGTAGGTCAATGCGCTTACCGTAGTAGTACCCGCATTGCTTTCTGCATCATTGATTGCCGAAGTAAGTGTTCCTAATTCGGTTCTTACCGCGGTTTCAGCCGTTACGTTAGCAGCAAATTCAGCCGATGTATAGCTAGTAGGAAGCTCTAGTGTAGGCGTCGCCTCATCTTTGTTGTTACAAGCTTGGAAAACGACTGATACTAATAGTAAAAATACTAAGGTTTGAATGAATGTAATCTTTTTCATCGTATGTTTTAAATTCAAAATCGTTAAAACCTGGGTCCTTGCAAAGACTAAATCTGGCGCAAATATGTAGGATAAAGTTTAAATTACCAGTTTTATTTAGACTAATTTTAAATAAAAATAAGAACGAGCACGATTTTCAACTTAAAATATCTCACTTCATTAAGGCTTCTACTTTTGAAAAATTTTCCGCATTTTGGCTTCCCCACTTATCCAACTTTATTTTAAACTCAACGCTACTTTACTTTATAATCTACTGATTTTTAAACAAGTACTTTTAATATCATTGACAATACCATCAAAATACAAGTAAAATAACTTTTCTAAAAAACAAGTCACTTTCAGCTTTACAACCATTAGAAAAATCCTGAATAACTCAATTTCAAATCAGGAAGTTGTGATGGCTTTTGTAACCCCTTAAGCTCAGCCCAAAAAGGATGATTCCAAAACTTTTGGGCTCTATCGATTCGAGACTGTCACAGGTACAAGAAATCTAAACAATGAAATTTTCCTAAATAATTAGGTTTGAGTAGGTGAGTATGTTGATGGGCTCAGATTGTTTTGGATAGAAAAGTGGTCGTTTCGCTGAATACAAACATTGGATAGGTTAGGTGCTTCACTATACTAGTGCTCTGGGGCTTAAATAAATTATGAATTAAAATGTTATATTTGTAG
>CALDJV010000789.1 GCA_937899305.1 uncultured Cytophagaceae bacterium | reverse complement strand
ATAGCATTTCTCGTTAGAGACTTGGTTTGCAATGTGTACCAGTCTGACTAATTATTCATAGATATTGAGAATTGGCAATCTTATGCAATTTGTCGGGATTGAGTAACCGGATGGCTTTGTTTTCAATTATAATCAAATTTTCTTCCCTAAATTCTTTCAATAAACGACTGAGGCTTTCACGAGCGGTGCCTATCATATTGGCCAAATCCTCTCGAGGGAGCATAATATTTCCAATTGTCACATATTTTTGTTGGAGTATCAATAGAAACAATGCCAAACGTTCTCGAAGTGGTTTTTGGGCCAATACCGTGATGGTATTTACCATTACCCCAAATTCGTGGCTCATGTTTTGGATCAAGAGGGTTTGTAAGCCCGCTACTTTTTTCAATAACACCTCAAAACGTGATCGCTTGATAAACAACATTTGACAATCTTCGAGGGCTTCGCAAGAGTCTTCGTAATGTTCGTTGCACAACAAAGCATGGTACCCCAACAAATCTCCCTTTTTGTAGATGTAGAAAATTTGGTCTTTTCCGTCTAATCCTGTTTTGAAAATTTTGGCCCGCCCACTCTCGATGATAAAGACTCCAGTAGGAATACCTTCTTCATAAAACACCAACTTGCCTCGTTTGAATTTTAATGGAGTAGCTTCGCTTAAAAACAGTGCCTGATCTTCTGGGCCAAGCGAAGATAAAATCCTATCGCTTTGAAAGTTAAATTTCTCTACATCTATTTTCATATACAACAATTATCAAGTCATTCTTTATACTACCAACATTGGTCGCTAAGTAACACGTTCGCAATAACTGTCCGGTTTAGTTTTACTCATCTTCGCTACACTTTGTTGCTTTTATTGCCCGTAGCCCTGCTACGAGCGCAAAACTTGTCCTGTAAGGAACTCTGAGGTTTAGCTTTGAGTAATTTCACTAAAATCTCGAAACTTATTTTGAAAGCGTTACAAAGTTGTATGATGAGTCAAATTAAAATGTGATAAATATCACATTTTAACAAAACATATATTTTATTTTGTTTTTTAAAAAATCTACTCCTTTGCACATATGTTGAGGCAATCAAACATACCGCTTATTCTTAAATCGTCACTCATTGGGCTTGTATTCTCACTGAGTACTTTGATCTATGGAGCCGAGTTTCGATTGGTAGAGGAAATAGAAAACCTCGAGAAAAGAACCCAAGAAGAGAAACTCAAAGAAGCGGCCATTGCCAGTGGTATACTCTCTACTAAAAATCAAACAGGAGGTGATGATAACGGCAATCCAGCCCCATTGTCTTTTGTAGATAGGCACCTCCAAACATTTTCAACGTTTGATCTGCTCTCTGATTTAGGGCTCAGGCCTTTAAAGTTCTCGGTAAGCCCTCAGTTTCCTTTGTATCTCCTCTACGGTAAACTCAAGATACCCCTTTCCTGATTCCCCTACTCTACTTATTAGCTCTCATAGCTTGTAATTGGTAAAACAATGGGTCATATAATGGCGCGCTGGACAATATGTTTATCGTTCCAGGTATTTCTCTACTCAGGCAAACGCCCTGTTTACCTTCCCTCTCTCGCTGGTTGACAAATGATCAATCAACAACAGGGATGCTATGGCCTTTCCCAAATAACTCAAAATTTAAAACAATGGATATTCAACTTATTATTTCAAATATTTTATCGGCCCCAGTGCTATTTTTCTTTTTGGGGATGATATCGGTGTGGGTAAAATCAGATCTGGAAATCCCCAGTGCCCTTTCTAAATTTTTCTCTTTGTATTTATTGCTAGACATCGGCTTTCATGGAGGATACGAACTCTACCACAACGGATTTTCCTGGAATATACTTTCGGTATTAGGACTTTGCTTTGTGATGGCTTCTATTATTCCCTTATATTCATTTTTCATCCTCAAACGCAAGTTCAATGTTGCCAACGCAGCTACCATCGCGGCTACTTTTGGCTCTATCAGTGCGGTTACCTTTATCACCGCAGCGGCCTTTTTAGAGTCGGCACACATTTCGTATGGTGGCTACATGGTAGCAGGCATGGCTTTGATGGAATCTCCAGCAATCGTGATCGGAGTGATCTTATTTCAAGTCTTTAAAGAGAAAGACCTGAGTCCTGATCAAGACAAGATGAATTTATATCGTCGTCCCAAATGGGGGCAAATACTCAATGATGCCTTTTTTAATGGCTCAGTATTGTTGCTTGTGGGTGCCCTGGTGATTGGTTTGGTAACTGGAGATGCCGGATGGAAAGCCTTCAAGCCATTTGATTCTATTTTCAAAGGGATTCTTACTTTCTATTTACTCGATAATGGTATTGTTGCTGCCCGACGGCTAAAATCGCTTAAAAACTCGGCTGGCTTTCTCATCGGTTTTGGTATTTTAATGCCGTTGGCCAATGCTTTTATTGCCATCTTGCTGGCCAATCATGTACTCAGCCTCAGTGAAGGAGACGCCTTGTTGTTTACCATTCTTACCGCCAGTGCTTCTTACATTGCGGTTCCAGCGGCCATGCGGTTGGCCATTCCTGAATCTAACCCAGCATTTACCATTCCGGTTTCATTGGGAATCGTTTTCCCTTTCAACATCATTGTGGGCATTCCCCTTTACTTTTACCTCATTCATGTATTGTAAATTTTTGAGCTATGAAATTTGAACCAAGAAAAAAAGTAGAAATCATTATAGAAGCTGTCAAGCTAGACGCCATTGTATATCAATTAGAAGAAATCGGGGTACCAGGTTTTACCGTGGTAGGCAATATCTCAGGGAAGGGCGCCAATGGTACATTGGACCATAATTGCAAAGCCAAAGTTTTTGAAAACACTTATGTTTTTACCGTTTGTACTGCTAAACAAGCCACTCAGATTGCCCAATACCTGGATGAAGTATTTCAGTATTTTTCAGGTACTTGTTTCATATCTGAGGTGCAGGCCATGGTTGTGGGTACTCAAATCAACTAGATGATTCTGATTTGATGGGGTTTTGTAAAACACTACAATCAAGGCATTGCTTACTTTTCACGCTCGCTTGCGCCAAAAGCAACCATATCTAGTCTTTAAACCCTTCATTCCCATTTGATTTTGCAATGGGGTAACCATAATAACTTCACCTGGAGCCTTTGTTTTCTATGTAATCGATTATCTGATAAATTTAACTCTCGCAACTGAGTAAGTTGACTAATTTCTACGGGGAGTGTGGTGAGTTCATTACCGGACAAATCTAACGATAATAGCTTAGTAAACTGACCAATTGAAGTAGGAAGTGTAGCGAGCTGATTGCCAGATAAATCTAATGATGATAACTCATTAAGTTGACCGATTGAAGTAGGAAGTGTAGTCAGCTGATTGCCGGATAAATCTAATGATGATAGCTTAGTAAGCTGACCAATTGAAGTAGGAAGGGAGGTGAGTTGATTACTTGATAGTTCTAGCGCTGATAATCCAGTGAGCTGGCCAATTTCAACAGGAAGTGCGGTGAGTTGATTGTTTGATAACCTTAGTATTGATAATTCAGTAAGTTGGCCAATTGCGGCGGGAAGTGTGATGAGTTGATTATATGACAAATCTAGCTCTTGCAAATGAATGAGTTGGCCAATTTCAGGAAGAAGCACTATGAGTTGATTATCTAATAACTTTAATAATGATAGTTGAGCAAGTTGACCGATTGCCGCAGGAAGTGTAGTGAGCTGATTGCGTGATAAGTCTAACTCTTGCAAACAAGCTAGCTGGCCTACCGCAGAAGGAAGTACCTTAAGTGCATTACCATCTAAATTTAACACTACTAAGTCATTAATTTGACCTATTGCAGCGGATAACGTAATAAGTTTATTTTCTCGTAAATTTAATTCTATTAACTGGGTAAGCTGACCGATCTCAGAGGGAAGTGTGGTAAGCTCATTATATGATAAATCTAATTGCTGCAACTGGGCAAATTGACTTATTTCAGAAGGAAGCACCTTCAGTTGATTATATGACAAATATAATCCTAGTAACTGAGTAAGTTGAGTAATTCCCAAAGGTAACTCAGTAAGATTATTATTGTACAGCCTTAACATCTGTAAATGACCAAGTTGATTGATCTCATTGGGTAATGTCTCGAACTCATTATTGAATAAATCTAACTCTTTTAGTTCATTCAACTGACCTATTTCAGAAGGTAAATCGATCAACTGATTGTAAGACAAATCTAATTTTTTTAACCGTTGTAATTGCCCAATCTCTACTGGTAATACCTTAAGCTCATTATATGATAAATCAAGTTGTTCTAAATTAGTCAACTGACCTATTTCGGGAGGTAACTCAGTAAGTTCATTATCCCATAAACTTAACGTTTTTAATTGGGGAAGTAAGTTGATTTCGGGAGGTAAGGCCTCTAATCTCTTACTACTCAAAATAAGGCTTGCTGCATTCAATTTATTCAAATGGGTTACTTGTAGTCTATCAATATCTTCCTCAAAAAACACTTTGTAAAGGTGTTGATAGGCTACTAACAATGCCACGCTTTCGCTCGTAGGATTGTTATAGTGAATTTCTAAGCCTAAAGCTACTGAATGATCATCTACCGAACATAGAAGCCGAAGTAAATTTTGAGTTACCTTTGATTCAAGTGGTTCCATTAAGATTCACTCTTATTGAGTATAAAAACATAGTGCAGGAATTCAGGGGTTTTCACCTATCAAGCCTAAAAATCAAAAAAGCAACTTCCACACTACCACCCTGCTATTACCGATGTATTTCACTCTTTTTTGTACAATGAAATCCAGCTTGATGCTTTTGTTGGCAATTTGACAAGCCAATTTCCCTAAATACTGGCCTTCGTTGTTGGGGGTGAGCGACTGGGTTAGCCTGACTGATTTTAATTCAAAATTGGTTACCTTGCCCCAATAAGCCCGAAGGTTTTGTCGAGATGTAGCCCAGCCGGGTGCTTCCCGAAACAATTTTCGCAACTGTTTCAAGGCAAGTTGTTGTTCGGCAACTTGGCGCGCATTGAGGGCAAACTGAATGTAATCTACCATATCACCTAACTTTTGACGGGCCCGCTTATGATAGGCTTGGATTTGGGCTTCCGATAAACGATCAGAGGTCAACTCGCGGTGTTTTTGTAAAGTAACCGGGCGATGATCTATCGATTGGGCCTGAATCTGTCCAAAAAACAAAAACGCGATATATAAAAGAAACAGTGGTTTCATTGTAAAGTCTGTTAGTATGAAATAGTAGGTGCATTGTACTTTGTCTGAGCACCAATAAATTAAAAGCGACGGTTATGCAAATGTTTAGTGCTCCTTCTGGAGAAAACGAAGTAGGGTAATCCTACCATTTTGGTATTTGGTTTCAATAATTTCCAGGTTTTGCAAGCTGCGAATAGGCAACGACAATTGATCAATGAATTCTTCTTTGTTGTATAGCTCTACTCCTAAACCCGACTCATCTACCTGAAAGATTTGAGCCTCATCATCCATCATTTGCTCCAGTTGTTTGCGTCGCTGTTTTTTTTCTTGGGCAGTTTTTCCTGGTTTCGATATCAAATGAATCAACAAAGCATAATCGTCTTTTTTCAGCTTGACCAATTCGTGGGTTTGTTGTTTGCTTACTCGTCGAATAATCGTATCTGTTTTATAATACCTGGCCTTGACCACCAAAGTAAACAGGTTTTGCGAGCTGGTGATCTTTACACAACCTTCGCGGTTTACTTTTTGCAGCTGCGGAGACTCTCCTTTTTTTAACCAAAAAACTTCTATGTCTTTTACGACAGGCTGTTGAGTATCGGCATCCTGAAAACAAAAATTCGTTTCAAAATCACTTGGCTTTTGGGTCATAGCCCAAACCCCCATCGCGATGGCAATTACCAATAGGCCGCCAATGGCGCTCCTCCATCTCCACGATATTTTATGATTCGATGGTTCGGTTTTTTCACTTGCACTCGCTGCTTCAGAAGGCACCTCACTATTTTGATCAGCCACTTGCTGGAACATAAAATCTTGCCACCCCTCGTAGTCCAAAAATTGCGACAGCATGTTCAGCATGTCTATCCGAGGGAGCTTGGCATTTTCACGGGGTTTTAGGTGGGTATAAAACCATTTTTCGCTCACGTAGCCCTGTACTTTTTGCTTCAATGCTTCTTGCAAGGCCGTAATCTCCTGGGAAGTCCAATCGTGGATTTCACGGCTAAAGTACGGGTGCTGTGCCTGCATTGTAGTTTGCAGTCTGATCTTGAGAGTTTGAAAATGTTGTAGTGCTTCGTTTTGCATAATTTATCTCATTGCACTCGCCTTGATTTTTAGAGTTCATTAGAAAGATTCCCATAAAACTAGCACTTTTTTCAAAAATAACGACTGATTGCTTCATTTACCTTTTTTTGTGCTTGTAAAATCCTTGTAAAACCATTTACAAAGTCTTTGCAAGGGTTTTACAGCGGTTCTGAGCGGGTATTGCCTAGGTTTGCTGATGTAAATCAAACCCAAAATCACATGAAAACATTTTCAATGCTTGGTGTGCTCTTATTTATGTTAAACACCGTATTTGCCCAGGTTTCGGGCAATGCCAATTACAAGCAAAAAGTCTATATTCCTACCCAAAACATTGGGCAAAACAATTTCGACAAAGGGTATGGCTCAGACCAAAGTTTCACCATTAATATCAAGGGCTTGTACAATGTGAGCAGTAACGCCTACGTAGCCGTATTTAGTTTGACTCAGCTCGGTAAAACCGTCAAAGAAGTCAACCAATTGATCGATGATCGTTTGAATAAAGTCAAGGCTGGAATCAAGCAAATTTCGGGGCTGGAGTTACACTTAGACATGATTTCGTTTGTGCCTCAATATGAGTTTCAGAAAGACAAAAAAGCC
>CALDJV010000788.1 GCA_937899305.1 uncultured Cytophagaceae bacterium | reverse complement strand
CTTGAAAACCATTGCCGAAAAGTTTGATTTTGAAAAACGGCTCATTGTAAGAGAGTTGAGAAAGTATGGGGTACATTCGGTGCTTACCACGCCACAAGCATTGACTGTAGATACCATTAATAAATACTTGGAATTTAAATCGCGAGGTCTTATATAAAACAGGGGGCAAAATAGAGGAAAAAAGAAAGATCATAAAACACCAAGACCATGGAAAAAGAAGTGTTTTTACAATTCCTTCGTTCCGAAGATGAACATGAAATTAAAAAAGCCTTTGATGCCGGTTGGAATACCCCTAAGTTTAAACGCGAACTCCAAAGTTATTTAGAACTCTACCAGTTTTTTGAAAACCCACAAATGAAAAGGGTAGGCAAACTAAAACCCCATCACGTAAAAATTTTAAATAACCTTCGGGCCAATAGCAACAAGCACCATATGGGAAAAATCAAGGCTTTTCCCGAGGGTATCTATCATCTTCATCGTTTAGAGAAACTTGATATTGGGTACAATAAATTTGAAAGCTTGCCAGATGCCATTGGACAATTGGTTGGTCTAAAAGAGTTAGACTTAGAGCTCAATAACCTCACTACATTACCGCAATCTTTCCAAAACCTACAAAAACTCCAAAGGTTGATTTTGAGCCGCAATCACTTCAAACATTTTCCCGACGTAGTTTGCCAATTAATAAATCTAGAGTCATTAGATGCATTTGATAGTGGTATAGAGGTTTTACCAGAAGCTTTGGGTGCGCTTCAAAACCTGAGAAATATTTCGATGTCTAGTGAAGCACTTAGAAAGCTACCTGATGCTATTGGGAAATTACAAAAGCTAGAATCACTCTTGGTAAGAAGACTACCTGGTAATAAAGATGTAAAAGAAAAGGGCGCTTTAGAAGCACTTCCTGAAAATATTGGGGAGCTTCACAATTTACGTAGTTTGATCATAGATAATAATCAATTAACCACGCTTCCCGAAAGTATAGGTAAACTACAAAACCTACAAAGACTAGATGTAAGTAGTAACCTGCTTACTTGCTTACCAACCAGTATTGGACAGCTGTCAAAACTAGAATCGCTTTGTTTGTCTCACTGTCAACTTACCGAACTGCCCGAAACCATTGGACAGTTACAAAACTTAAAACAACTAAACTTAGACAATAATCAATTGACTCAACTCCCAAATAGCTTTGGTCAACTCTCTAAACTCAACTCAATCCATCTGAATAATAACCAGTTAAAGGTGATTTCTGATCAAATGAAGGGTTTGAATAGGTTGGTATATTTGGATCTCAGAAGCAACCCACTATTGCCAGAAGAAAAAGAGAAAATAAAAAAAGCATTACCAAAGCGAAATATAGAATTTGATCCTTCTCCGATTGATTGGGAAGCAGTGGCTAAAGAAAAAAAGGTTTTTGAGCGTAATTTGGTTGCTGCCAAGGAAAATGAATCTAACGAAGATGCCACCAAGGATAACTTTCTACGATTATTAAATTCTGAAGAGGAAGCCAATATTGCATTGGCCCAACAAATGGCTAAAGGAATGCCAACCTATCAAGTGTTTTTCAAAAAATATTTGGTGTTGTATTGTTTTTTCTACCTCAAAACTCTCAAAAATATACAGCCCAAGCACATTAGTAAGCTCAACCAGCCCGAATTGGAAATGCCCCATAAGTTTTTGCGAAAAATTCCAGATGAGATAGAAGTCCTGGCAAATTTGGCATCCATCAAGCTCAACGGAAATTGGATGTATGATTTTCCAGAAGGAATTTGTAAGCTAAAAAACTTAGTCAAACTAGATTTACACGATAATAAGTTAGAGCGAATCCCTTACAATATTGGGTTACTTACCAAACTAGAAGTGTTGGGTTTGAGCCATAATTGCTTGCAAGTACTTCCTGATTCTATTGGTTATTTAAACGCTTTAAAGGAATTAGATTTAAACCATAATTTCATTACTGCCCTCCCCGAGGAAATAGGTCAATTGCAAAATCTGGAATACTTAGGTGTGCGTTATAATCCTATTACAAAAGAAGAGATACAAAAAATACAGACTTGGCTCCCCAATTGTAAAATTCTTTGACAATAAAAAAAGCCTCATAAAGAGGCTTCTAAGTAAAACGGAAAAATAATAATGACTAAATGCTATCCAAAAAAGGGCTTACTGTAACATTAACTTATTCAGAAAAATGGTTTTGCCCTCGAGACTAAACCACGAGAAATATTCCTTATCCCCTTCTGAGGTAATTGCTACACTGCCAATAAACTTCTCTTTTCTTTCTTGACCATCTACCAACAACTTGAGCTGCTTACTTTGAGCGTCTTGATAAGTCATGGCCCAATGTTTCGAATCTTTTCCCAAAAGAATTTGAGGTACTCCCCGCGAGTCATCAATATTATAAGGACCTTGTTTTTCCCGATTCGAGAAATGTAAGTAGTAGCCATCTTTACCTTTGCTCAATACACACCATTCTTCACTTTTAGCCGCAAATTTTACATAAGCCACTTTATCAAAGGTGCCTTTAAAGTATTTATCGTTTAACACCAACGAATCAGCCCCACTACGTCCTCTTTTTACAATAGCAACATTCTTACGGCTATCACTTACCGCAAACATCTCTACATTGTTCGAAAAACCTTTTTCTCCTTTGATATAAAACCTGCGATCTTTTCCAACCACAAAGTTGAATCGATTGTATCGTTTGCCCATATCTACTTGTTGTACCAATTCTTCGTGGGGGCCGTATAGCTCATCGTTGGCCAGATAGAATATTTTCTGATCCTTGATTACATTCAAACCATAATTAGCACCCCTGGCAATCAAGTTGTCACAATCATAATTAGAGTTAGTGAGCAACCTTTTTTCATAAGTACCCACCAAGCCATTGCTAGTTTCCACGATGATTTGTTTCACTTTTTTGCCATTGCTTAATATTTTAGTGGGTGAATCCTTGGGTTCTGCGGTCAAAATCCAACGATTGGGTTCCAAAAACTGAAAATCAATGACTTCTTTGTAAGGACCTACTGTTCTGCCATCGTCAAACAAAATATAGTGTTCGTTGGGCTTATTACTATAGGTAATGGCCCACCTTTTACCATTATCATTCAAGTGGTAGTTGAGTAAGGTAGTATAAGGACCATGTTTTTTACCGTTGATTACCACTTCGGTAGTACCTTCTGCCTGATTGATCAATACGTAAGCCCAGGAATCGCCTTTGATTTTTAAGCCCACTGGATAGTAAGGAGTCTCATGAATGCCCAATTCCTTACCCTTGTAAATCACATAACTTGTTTCATCTTTTGAATCGATGAATCCCCAATTGGCATAATTAAATACTGGCTTAGACAATTCCCTACGATTAAAGGGGCCATACTTTTTTCCCTTGATATGATAACTTCTACTAAAATCTTTGATGTCAGCGGTGACTACTACATAACCCAACTCATTTTGATACAAACCCAATGAATTTTCTTCATGAGCTACATATTCGTTTTTCTCAAGTGTGTAAACCTTCTCCTTTTTTAAAAACTGCCCATAACTGTTTGAGAACACCAAGCTTGCAAGCAAGCACATGAAAATAGTAAATAGGAATTTTTGAGCCATAGTAATGGTGTATTAAAATAATCACTAATAATGTATGAATCTCTTTAGGAGACGTTTAAAAGAAACATCTTCACGAAGAATCAACTTTACAAATACTGTTCTAGTTTAAAAAGGTTCAGGTTTTTATTTAAAAAGTCGAGTGATACAATTGTTTTGAACAATAAATTGTAATCAATCAATGAATAAACAGCGTTGGTTAGAAAATTGCCCAAGAGATAACGTCAGTTTCACGAATGGATCTATTCCAATTGGTCACTACAACAAAATAGTAGGAGATTCCTTTCAAAAATAAACTTTACAATTGGGAAATATTTGACGGATTTCTGACGGTGTTTCTGTACAATTCAAATTGTGCAACTTTAAACTTTTCAGGCTTTTTAAACCTTTCAGCTTTTCAAAATCAGGTTTAAAAAGTATGCGCGCATTACTATTTTTTTCTTTCCAACGATAATTATACGAAAGATCCAGGTATTGTAAATTGGTTAACTGAAAAAGATCAGGCAAGTGTTCCAATTGATTTTGTGATAGGTCAAGCCGTACTAAATTCTTCAGTTGATTGATTTCTTCGGGTAAACCTTGTAATTGATTGCCGGTTAAGTCTAACACCTGAAGATTCTTTAGCTGGCTAATTCCAGGTGGTAACCTTTTCAACGACATACGTATTAAACTCAGCTCCTCTAAGTTTTTCACTCTAAAAGCATTGGATAAATTAATAGAGTGATTCCCCCACAAGTACAAGCCTTTGAGGTTGTGAAGTTGATCAAAACTAGCCGGTAGTTGCTTAAGTTGATTTGACATGAGATACAATCGCTTTAATTTTACCAAAGAACCCACTTCAGCTGGCAAAGCTTCTAACTCATTAGACGATAAATACAACACTTCTAAATTTTGTAATTGTTTTATTTGAGGAGGTACCCTTTTGAGCTTGTTACTTCTCAAATCTAACTTTTGTAAGGCGCGCAAATTGGTTATCCCAATAGGGAATATCTTGAGTTGGTTATTAAATAAATAAAGTGCTTGCAAATTCGATAATTTTTCGATTTCAACAGGGAAACTATGTAGTTGATTATTAGATAAATTGAATATCGATAAATTTTGGAGTTGACTCAATCCCTTGGGTAGGCTATGAAGCTGATTGCTAGATAGATTTAAAACCTCTAATTGTTGCAATTTACCCAATGCGGCAGACAAATAGCGCAGACGATTGTGAGACAAGTTGATTTTTCTTAGATTTTGTAGCGAAATGATATTATCAGGGAGCCTTCGGAGTTCATTGTAGGTCAAATTCAATATGAGCAAACTTTGAAGACCGCCAAAAGTTTTGGGGAGCCTGATCAATTCATTAGAACCAAGATTGAGTGTCTCTAAGTTTTTTAGATTTCCAATAGTTTCTGGTAAATAACGTAACTTATTATTTACTACATGCAATTCCTCCAAGTGTTGAAGCTGCGTAATGCTATTGGGTAAATGTTGTAAAAAATTAGAGTCCAATTTCAATACTCTCAAATTTTGTAGTTGAGTGACTACCGTTGGTAATTTTTGGAAGTCATTATTGGTGAGGTTGAGTACTTCTAAGCTTTTAAGGTCGGCGATTGCTTGGGGCAAACTACTCAATTGATTCTGAGACAAATTCAATTCACGTAAACCATTCAGGGTGGGGAGGGTCTTCAGAAGATTAATGTTATCCGATAAGTTTAAAACCTGTATTCTATCCAGTTTATGAGTATCATTGATTTGGTGCTTCTTTTTATCAATAAAAAACGTTTCCCCGTCTTGATGAACCAATTCATACACCGCAGCATAATTATATTGATGAACAATAACACTATCCGAGTCTGTTGCGAACTTAGGTGCTGTTTTTTGGGCATACACCGGAGCAATACCATACCCAATAGAATACCTGACTGAGTCAGTTTTTCGGGAATGGCTTGACCAATAACTTGATACTCCCCACCCTACAATGCTTACAATAACAATAGTCCCTATAATGAGTATGATGCGTTTTCTGAGTGTCATTTTACCAGGTTTAAGAAAAACAAAACAGATATTGGTCATCGAAGAGGTAAGCAAGATGAACTAAAATATAGAATACTTGATGTATGCAAACTTTCATTACTTATAGATTCCTTGTTTCAGATAGTGTAAGTGGTCTGTTCAATAGCAAATTTAAAGTGATTGACAACACATACATGTATATATAGTAAAAGACCAAATGCCTTGGTACTTGAATTTTCACTGTTAGATACTCATTCAAAAGTATCTAAGGCAATATAACAAAATAACTCAGGGAATGGCTTGTTGCCTAATAAACACTTGGCAGGAGGTAGGGTGTATTATATATATAGTAAGGATGAGAATTTCACTGGTTAAGATATTTTTCTCGAAAGGTTTTGTTCTTAAAATAAAAGGTCGCACCTTTGCACTCCCAATCACGAAAGGTGTTGGGAATTGGTTTTTGAAAGAGTAAAGTGAGCGACTAAAATAGTCGTTATTTTTTTGCGCTACTGTTTGGTAGTTAAGAAAAAAGCTTTTACCTTTGCATCCGCTAATTCAGGAAGCGAGTTAGCAAATCAATTGAAATCTTGATTGCAGTGTTTTAGAAGAGTAACTTTAAGGTAAAAAAGTTGCTAATTTTTTTACCCTTAGTTTTGGAGTTAAAAATAAAACTTCTACCTTTGCAATCCCAAATTCAAACAATGGTTTGAATATCTATTGAAGTCTTGGTGAAAGTTCTGAGTTTCATTTGTTTTTCGTATCTTTTTCAGAAGATTGTTTTTTAAATCAAATGTTTTTCAAAATTAAATTTTTAAATCTTTTCCATAAAGATTTGGTTGTTTGAAAATAAATTCAGACCTTTGTTCCACCGAAACAATCTCTTGTTTTGAGATTAACTTTTAAAGAAAAGTTTTTTGAGAAAAGAGTTAAAAAAGTTTTGGGGATTTTGAAAAGTTCTGCTACCTTTGCAGTCCGTTTCGGGAAAAAATCAAGCTTTTATTTACTGATTATATATAGAGGGCAAATATGTTGCCAATCTACTGTTGTCTGCGAAAGAGCGGACAAAAAGTTCTTTGAAAAGATGTAAAGCAAATGCAGCATTAAACCAATTGTCTCTTTGTTTTTTTAGACGAATTGACGATTCAATATTAATTGAAGCAAACAGCCAGGACAAAGACACGAGAGCTCTAGTTTACTAGACTCACAAAAATTTTACAACGGAGAGTTTGATCCTGGCTCAGGATGAACGCTAGCGG
>CALDJV010000787.1 GCA_937899305.1 uncultured Cytophagaceae bacterium | reverse complement strand
AGCTATTGGAGCTATTAACAGTTTTATAAAATAGAAGGGGGCGAACATGTTGAACAATTGTAAGTAATATTATAACCCGTTTTTGATACTAAATTATGGCGGCGATCATCGTCCTGACTTTATACGGCATAGCCATGCTTTTTATTTTTAGCTACAATGTAATGCAGCTTCAGTTGGTGTACCATTACTGGAAGTTTAAACGTAGCCGAAAAAAACTATCCCCCGCTCCTGTTCAGGAAATACCTCCTCAGGACTTACCCATTGTAACTGTTCAGTTACCTGTTTACAACGAATTGTATGTGGTACAACGCCTGATAGATGCTGTAGCAGCACTAGATTATCCCAAAGACAAACTCGAGATACAAGTCTTGGACGATTCCAACGATGAAACGGTGCAATTGATTGCCGAAAAGGTGGCAGAGCACCAAAAACGTGGTATTTGGATTGAACACATCCAGCGAGAAAACCGCCAAGGGTTCAAGGCTGGAGCGTTGGCTTATGGTCTCAATATTTCTCAGGGAGAGTACGTGGCTATTTTTGATGCCGATTTTGTACCGCCTCCTCATTTTCTCAAAAAAACCCTGCCCGAATTTGGCAATCCCCAAATAGGAATGGTACAAACCCGCTGGGAACACCTCAACGAAAACTATTCACTCTTGACCCAGCTTCAGGCGTTTTGTCTCAATGCCCATTTTACCATCGAGCAACTGGGGCGCCACGTACAAGGGCACTTGATCAATTTCAATGGTACTGCCGGAGTTTGGCGTAAACAATGCATAGAAGAAGCTGGGGGATGGCAATCGGATACCCTTACTGAGGACCTGGACTTGAGCTATCGGGCCCAACTCAAGGGTTGGGAATTTAAATACTTAGAAGAAATTGGTACACCTGCTGAGCTTCCAGTAGCCATGAATGCGCTCAAAACCCAACAATTCCGCTGGACCAAAGGAGCAGCAGAATGTGCTAAAAAGAATTTGCGTAAGGTTTACAAAAACCCAGATTTGAAGCGAGGTACTAAAATTCACGCAACCTTTCACTTGCTCAATAGCTCTATGTTTATTTTTGTGGTGTTGGTGTCCTTGCTGAGCCTGCCCTTGTTGTACATCAAAGATGGGTTTTCGCAATATGCCCAAGTCATTATGTATTTTAGTTTCTTTTTGACTGGTACTGTATTTTTGGGCTTGTTTTATTGGTTTTCTACCGATATCAAAGCCTTGAAACCAGGCAAACGGCGTTGGTATTTCTTTACTCGTTTTCCTTTGTTTTTGGCCATGTATACTGGGCTCTCGTTGCACAATGCCATGGCCGTGATAGAGGGGCTTTCTGGTAAAAAGACGGCTTTTATTCGTACACCAAAATTCAACATTACCCAACGCAAGGACCAACAATGGAAAGCCAATAAATACCTTAAAAAGAACATAAGTCTCTTGACGGTACTGGAAGCATTGATGGCCATTTATTTTACCGCCGGAATTGTCATTGGTTTTGTATTAAAGGATTATGGCCTCATGCCTTTTCATTTGATGTTAGCGGCAGGTTTTGGTTACATCTCTTTTTATTCGGTATGGCACTCGAGAATCAGTCGCGCATAACGGTTACGCTACGCGCGCTGGTATTTACCTTGTTGTCGGCAGGAGGGTATGTTGCCATTAGTTATTTTACCAATCGGGTTTGGTTTTACCAGTTTATTGGCCTGTACGCGGGGTTGTTTGTGCTGTACTTTGCCTTTGTACAATGGTACCTAACGCGGCAAGAGACCCTTACTATACGCCATATCCAGGTCATTGGAGTCTTGCTACGACTTTCGGTGTTTTTTCTCATTCCGAACTTGTCTGATGATTTTTTTCGGTTCTATTGGGATGGTAAATTGCTGTTTCATGGCTATAATCCCTATTTGATCTTGCCCAAAGATTTTGTGGGTACTCCTGAAGCCCTTCAACATGGGTTTGACCAAGCGCTTTATGAATCTTTAGCCGGAATTTCTCAGGTACATTACACCCTCTATCCTCCTTTCAACCAAGCCTTATTTGCTACTGCAGCAGGGTTGTTCCCTCATGACCTCTTTGGCGGTGCTTTGGTGATGCGTTTTTGGATTCTATTGGCCGATATTGGTATCATTTGGCTGATTCCTCAAATACTCAAAGCGCTGGGGCGATCGTCCAAGGGGGTAGCCTGGTATGCCTTGAACCCTTATCTGGTACTGGAGCTGACTGCTAATTTACATTTCGAGGGAGTCATGATTTTTATGTTGCTATTGGCCTTTTATTGGCTCATCAAAGGAGGCTATTTGCTGACTGGCGCTCACCAAGGGAGTACCCATTACTTGCTTCCTATTCGAGTGAGGCTTTTTGAAATTACCTTGCCCGATCCCGCTACGGTAAAACCAAAGTACCTTATTTTATCGGCGGTTGCTTTTACTTTAGCCGTCAATACCAAGTTGATCCCACTGATATTTTTACCGCCTTTGCTGCTGTTTCTGGGCTGGAAACGAAGCATCATTTATTACGGCATTGTGATTGGGCTCACCGCCTTTCTGTTTTCATTTTTCATTACCCCCGATTTCATCACTAAGTTTCAGGACAGCTTCAACCTTTATTTCCAAAAGTTTGAATTCAACGCCAGTGTGTATTATGTACTTCGCTGGATTGGCTACCAAACCCACGGTTACAATCTCATTGCGGTATTTGGCGTCGCACTTTCCATTGTTTCTACCTTGGGGGCGCTGGTGATTGCCCTCTACCCTACTCGCAAGGCCCAGGCCAAACACTTGGTGCTAAAGATGGTCTTCATTCTTACTTTTTATTATTCGATGGCTACCATCGTTCACCCTTGGTACATCAGTGTGATACTGACGCTGGCCATCTTCACCCCTTATCGCTTCCCGATGGTATGGTCGGCTATGTTAGGACTCACCTATTATGCCTACAGCACGAATCCTTACCACGAAAATTTATACTTGGTAGCGGTAGAGTATCTGGTAGTGGTAGGATGGTTGATTTGGGAGTTGTTCAAGGTAGCTCGTCGCCCCAACAAGGTAGGTTTATCTGAGAAATAACCAGATTCTTCACGGTGTTCAGAATGACAAGAAAGGGACGATCATTCTTTGGATAGGAAGCAAAAGGAAGGATCTTAAATGGTTGAATGGTTAACGCTTCGCTTATGGTTATATGGCTGCGCGAAGCGACGGACTATTTTACGTTTTTCACTTTGCATTCAATGAGTGGACTATCGACTAAGTAAAATCACGAACTACTACCTACCAACTCTCAACTAAAAACTATGGCATTTACTTTGCAATAGGTGGAGCGAGGCCTCGGTTGAGGTGTTTCCCCAAGGATTTTAAAGGTTGATACACAAAAATGAAAAAGATCATACATCCCCCAAAAGAAGACTGGAACGAACTCCAGGCACGTACTTTTGAAACTTACGAAGCACTCGAGAAGGCAGTAAAACCCATTTTGCGTCGGGTACAGCGGGAGGGTGACAAAGCACTCCGCAGTTTTGTATTTAAGTATGATCGGGTTCGGATCAAACGTTTTCAACTGACTCCTGAGGAGTTGGCTGCAGCCAGCAATGAAGTAAGCGATGAACTCAAAGAGGCCATCAACACTGCGAAATATAATATTGCTACCTTTCATTTGACCCAGCACAAGGCTGTCAAAAAAATTGAAACTACTGAAGGGGTATTTAGTTGGCAAAAAAGTGTGCCCATTTCCAAAGTAGGGCTTTATGTGCCTAGTACGGACGATGCACCGCTTTATTCGCATATTTTGATGATGGGAATTTTGGCCAATATTGCTGGATGTAAAGAAATTGTGCTTTGTACTGCACCCAATCACGAAGGGCGGGTTCATCCTATTATTTTGTACACCGCCAGTTTGCTCAATATCAAAAAAGTGTATCGAGTAGGTGGGGTACAGGCCATTGCTGCCATGGCTTACGGAACCGAAACGATTCCGAAAGTAGATAAAATATTTGGCCCAAGTAATGAATATGTGTCTACCGCCAAGCAATTGGTAAGCAAAAACGATGTAGCCATTGATATGCCCGTGGGCCCTTCAGAACTGTGCTACATTGCTGACCAGTCTACCAATCCAGTTTATGCGGCGGCCGATATTTTAGCGCACGCTGAGCAAAGTGCTCACAATCAATTGATTGTACTCGTAAATACTGAGGAGGTAGCTGATAATATACTGGCCGAAGTAGCAAGACAACGCCAAGAGGTTCAACTACGAAAAGAATCTACCGACGAGGCTCTCAGCAAAGCCAAGATCATTGTTTGCAAAAGCAACGTGGAGTCTTTGGCCTTTGCCAACGAATACGCGCCCGAAAACTTGGTGCTGGCCATCGACAACGCCGAAGCAGTGGGGGATCGGGTACTCAATGCAAGTTCTATTCATTTGGGGCACCTTACTTCGCCTACCATTGGTTATTATGCGGCAGGACCCAACCATATTTTGCCAGCCAATGGCTTTGCAAGTTCTTATAGTGGGCTTAATGTAGATAGTTTTGTAAAAAAGATTAACTTCCAACAAGCCACTGCCAAGGGTTTAAAAAATATAGGTAACACAGTGGCGTTGATGTCAGAAGCAGAGGAACTATTGGGGCGTAAAAACTCCATTACTCAACGTTTGAATCATACCGAATAAATTATTAATTCCTATCAATAGATCATAAAGCTTAGCAACAGTTGCGCAATAATTGCCGGTTTTCACTTTAATTTTGCTCGTCATGCTTCTTAAAAAAATAGTCGAATAGCCTTGCTATTAGTCGATTTTTTAAATCGCCTGCCAAACAAACTTTTTCTGAAAACCAGACACTTATTTTGAACAGGTTACTTAAGGAATGGATCATATCCATTCCTTTTTTTGATATTTTACATACTCAATCCCTTTTTGATTGGTTATTATTGTACCTACTTACAGAAATTTAACTCTTACATATATGAAATTTCGCTATTTATTTGTTTTCAGCTTCATTGCGTTATGGATGAGCAGTTGTTCTATTCAACAGCACGTGCATTTTAATCGAAACTTGTCGGGTTCGGTAACAACTACTATAGACATTTCTATGTTAAAAACCTTGATGAGTCAAATGCAAGGAGACTCTACCATGAACGCTCCTGGAATGCCTAATATGGACATGATGATGGACTCGATTTCTAAAAGCCCAGAAATGGATAAAATCAAAGAAATCAAGGGCATTAGTAATGTGAAGATGAAGGTAGACAAGAAAACCAGTATGATTACAATGTCTTATGATTTTAAAAATATAGATGCGCTCAATAGAGCGATGACTCAAGGAGGAACGGGATCACCTGGTGGAGGCTTGGGTATGATGAGTCAGCAAATGCCTCAATCTCAGGTTCCTAAAGACTTTAAGTATTTTACCAAAAAGGGCCGTTACATTACTTTTAAAATGCCTGATTCGAAATTACCCAAGGAAATGGAAGAAGGCATGAAACAAAATCCTATGATGAGCGGCGACATGATGCGTTTTGAATACAAAATCTCTTTTGCCAGAAAGATTAAGAAGGTAGACACTAAAAATAATATTTTCAAAAGCGATAACTACATCGAGTATAAAACGAACTTTCAGGAACTGATGCAGGACCCCAAACCAGTGGAGGTAAAGATAAAGTATCGTTAGGCTTTATTGCCATATGGCTAAATGGTTGCGCGAGGCATTCCGCAACCATTTGGTTTTATGTTCAAAGTACCTGAAACAATCACAGCATTTTTGCCATCAACTCCTTCAACAACTTCGCGGCTACCATCGCAGTTACCCCTCCCTTATCTCGCTTTGGGTTGAGTTCTACAATATCGGCCCCTACGATATTGGCTTTTAGATTTTGAATAATGCTAATCAATTCGCGGGTATTCATCCCACCTGGTTCGTGGTGCGATACTCCAGGGGCAAATGCCGGGTCCAACACATCCAAATCAATAGACAAGTATAATGGGTTACTGAAATTTTTGAACAGCTGTCCTTGCCAATCTTTCATGGGGATGATCTCTACCCCAAACCTTTTGGCTTGGTCGCGCTGATGGGGGTTCATGGTTCTAATCCCAACTTGTACCAACCTCTGGGCCAGGTTGGCTTCCATAATACGGGCAAAAGGGCTGGCATGCGAGTATGGGTTTTCCTCGAAATCGTCGTACAAATCAGGGTGTGCATCTAAATGCAAAATGGTTAGATTGGGATAGCGTTGGGCGTAGGCTTTGACCACTGGATAGGTAATGGAATGATCACCCCCTAATGAAATAATTTTCACGTCTTTTTCCAACAAAGTATTGATATCATCCGAAACCTGACGGATGGCCTTTTCTCCTTCTTCCAACTCAAGATCTCCCACATCTAACCAAGATATATTTTTAGACAAATCTACTTCGTTTTCGGCGCACATATTAGAAGAGTCCGAATGTAATGCATCTCGTATGGCTTGAGGAGCGAGTCGGGTACCTTCCATAAAAGAGGAGTTTTCGTCGATGGGTACCCCCACAATGGCCAAGCGGGTAGTAGAAAAACCTTGAAATGAAATTTCTTCAGTAAACGGCATAATTCGATGTTAAATAATTAAGTGAAAAGTTTTTTAACTTTCAAGTCCATAGTCGATGGTCCATAGTTTTTTTAGTCCACGGTCGATAGTCCATAGTCCACAGTAGCGCAAAGCGGTACAATTAGCTTTGCTGAGATCGCCAAGGGTCAATTGAATAATTATCGCTTTGCGTAACCATTTAGCCATTTAACAATGAGCGAAGCGGAACAATTTAACCATAGAACAATTAAGTAGTAACCATTAGTGAGCGGTACATTATTTGTCAAGTGTCTCCAAGAATTTTAATAAC
>CALDJV010000786.1 GCA_937899305.1 uncultured Cytophagaceae bacterium | reverse complement strand
AATTCTCACTATCAATGAAGCCATTTGTCATAATCGCGATTGGGACAATCAACCCATCATTTCTTGCCATGGCACCGCTCGCTGCCGAAGCGATGAAGCTGACGAACGTTTTGTCAATCAGAGAATGGAGGAAGAGTACCAACGAATCGTTCACAAACACCAAGAATGCGAGGAGTTTACCCGACAAAAGTTAGCTTATCAAGCCCAACATGGTCCCAATGCGCTTTATCTCATCTTGGGAGGGCCTGACCCTTGTTTTTAACCTTCTTCGGGGCTTACCAACATTTGTAGTGCTTCTACCGCATCACCTTGCCGAATAACTCCTCCTTTGACCACCTTCGCAGTAATGCCTCCATGGCCCCGCATGGCATTGTACCCGCCTTCACCCAAGTTGGCCTCCATTCGAGAGCAAGGATGGCAAAGCCCGGTAGTTTCCAGAATGACTTCTCCAATTTTGAACTGCTTTTCCTTCAAAGCCAGTAAGTTAATGCCTTTTACTACGATATTTCGGCGCGTCAACCTCGGGTCAATTTGCACCTCCCCCATCAATGACGCCACCGTAGCCAAATGTTCTGCCTGAATCAGTGTTACTTGGCGCTTTTGAGAGTATTGTCCCGCAAAGTGATCTCCTTCTAAACCGCTTTTAGTATTGGCTACTACCGAATCTACTTCGTTAAGTGGTGCCCTTTTGGCTGGTCTTAGCCCTATCCAGGTGACCTTTCCTTTTCTGGGAAAATGGGCCATCAATTCACCCATTGGCGTGTCTTTAGAACCTTTATTCATAAGCACAAAAGTATGAAATGAAGTAAGCAAAGAATAAGTTTTGAAACAAAGTTACGTTTTTGTCAATTTTTATTCTTGGAGCAAATAAACGAACTAGGTATTTATACTTATAAAATACCTAAATTTCCTGGGCCAATCGGCTAATTTTATGGCTAAAGTTGTTAAATTTACAAATGTAGTTTTTCCGGTGGCAATGATTTGGATATAGTCATTTAATTCACTTTTTTGGAAATTATTATGTGTGCATTCATTTTGAGAATGAGTTTACGAGTCATCAGACAAAACCCATTACTCCAAATAAGCAGTTGCTCCTTCAAACCTATGCAACATAACATTAAAGGATAAATATGAAATCCATTTTTATAAAACAAACTAATAAATCTCCTGAAGTCAATTTCAATTATGACACTGGCGAGCTGAAAATAACGGGTAATTCGCTCGTGCAGAACAGCTACGAGTTTTACACCCCTTTGTTAGAATGGATAGATGATTATGTAAGAGCTCCCAAAGCAAAAAACACAAAAGTTTACATCAAGGTAGTATATTTTACTACCGACGCCTCTGGTTTTTTTATCAAAATCTTGAAAAGACTCGAGCAATTGGCTATGGCCAATCATCTGGTAATCATTAAGTGGTATTACGAAGAGGGAGATGTGGACATGCGAGAAACCATTTCTATGTTCAAAAGTTTGGTTCCTCAACTAAACCTTGAACCCATCGTAGTCAAGGAAGTGTTTTAATGAAGAAGCATCATTGCATTGTGTAAACATAAGCATTACGTAATGCAATGATGCTTTTGTCTTAAGTATTTATTATCTGATTCTGATTGAGTGCATCATGTCGTACACTGGCTTTTTCCAACGACTGATTCGTTTGGCGGGGCAAGTGAAGTTGAAGATGTATATCTTACTGTCCTTTACAGTATACATTATATAAGAATACTGTTTTAGCGTACCCTTGCTCTTACCAATCATACTTTTTTCCTCATTTTTTACTGTTCCCACAAATTCTAACACTACAAAATTTCTTTTCCGAATGGTTTCAATTTTATCTTGCTTGAACCTTACATTACTATGTAGTCGCAAAATGGTAGACTTGTAAAGGCTTTTCATCATTTTGAGATCGTTGATACTCCACTCTGCCTGATGTTTGCGAAGCTTACCTTTGTTATCCACAAAGGTTTGCCGGGTACCAGGAGGTACATGGGTAAGCGCGGTGTTGATTCCGAACGTCGCTTTACTCGATTCCTGGCGATACATTGCCACTGGTTTGCGATAGCCGGCAAATTCCTGGCGATATTCCCGATCACTCATCACAATAAAGTCTTCGGGTATTTTCACCGTGATTTCATCGTTTATCTTGGTTTTCTTAAGTTTTTGAGCGTGGGCATAAGTGGCGGTGAGCCCCATTAGCCACACAAAAGCAATCAGTTTATTCATATTTATTCAAGATATCCTGTTTTTATTATTATTTTATTCTGTTAGTCAAAACGGAACGATTGGAGGTTTATTATACTACGTTCACCGCTTTGAGAAAGCAACTCCCTTCATTGATGATCTTTTCCGGCACTCTTTTACTCAACTTCTTCTATTCGTCTTCTTTTATTCGTCGTCTTTCTTAAGCTTTTCTACATTTCTAGGTATTCCCTTACCTGTTTTGCTTCGTTTTTTATTTCGTATCCTCTTGGCTCGTCTTTTACGTTTACTCCCCTTGGTTTTTCCAAAAGGCAAACGGTACATCAGATGGTACCCAAAGTTAAAGTTGGCTCCGTTGTTGGACCCATAACCTGGAATATCGCTTGGTGTCAGCAACTCACCTTCACTTCCAGTCAACTTGGCCTTGATCCGAAACATTGGGCCCATGTACAAGTTTTTGAAGAGTTCAATTCTGAACCCAAAGTTAAACTCTAACCAGGAACCAGTTAACTGTTTTTCGGCCAACTGTTGGGTAACATCTCCCAGTTGATTGAGTATGGTATAGGTGATGTCGTGGTCAAACTGAGCATAGCCAAAATGTAAACCCACGTAGATCACATCATCTTCACTCTTTTTGTGCAAAAGGTTGTAGTTTATCCCAATCCGGCCATAATTTCCACCGCTGGTATATCGATATTCTCCCGATCCTCGTCGGATGGTTTCTTCTACCCCCCCACTCAGTTCTATAGAATACTTATTGTTTAGCAATATTTCAAGCGTACCCTGATAGCTGGTCCGGTTTTCGTCGAGTAAGGCGAACGCTGTGGGTAAAATATCACTTCCCAGGCGTATTCCGGCAAAGCGGAGTGGTTTCCAGGTCGAGTCAGCCGCTCTTCGACGTGCTCTTTCTAGTCTTTTTTCTGCTCTTCGCTTCGCTCGACGTTCTTTTCTAGTCAGTATTTTTTGGGTAAGCGTTTTTGGGGTAAGTATTTTTTTAGTCGAATCTTTTATCGTGGTAGTATCATTGGTAATCGGACCTTCGTTTTCCTGAGCATATCCTATTTGTACCAATAATAACAAGAGAAACACACACCCTCCCCTTCGAAGTATGGTTGGTATATTTATGCGCTGATGCTTCATCATTTCAAAAAGATTTTCACGTTACCATCGGTTTGGGTCGTATCTATGCTGGTACCCGATAAAGTGATTAAACCCTCATTGTCGGTATTGGCATCAGTCACTTTGGTAATGGTAATGTCTTCGCTTACTCCACAATCAGGGCGAATCACACTTATTTTTCGGCTAAAATCCACCGTAATGGTTCGATCAAATGACGTTGTCTCATTTTGTTCGTTGGTAAAAGTGCCTTTGAAAGAGTAGGTTTCTTTCAATTTATCAGAAGGTAGGGCAAAAACCAAGCTAGCGGTCTCTAAAGCATCATTTTCCCCTCCGTTAGTAAGCGCAGCGCCTGGAGTTCGATTTGTAATTTGTACCGTATCGGGCTCGGTTCGGGTATTATCCAAAAAAAACACCACTTTGATGAAAGCACCACTGTCGTTACTTTTTATATCCTGACAATTTTGGCACTGTATCAGGGTAAATACCAACCCGCAAAATCCCATCATTTGCAAATATTTGTTGGATTTGCTGAATAACCTCTTCATTATTAACTATTTGTATTTTGGTTTTTTCGAAACAAAAGTACAAGTAAATACGTAACGATGCTCAAATTTGCCTCACAACTTGTGATAGGTCATAAAAAAAACCTTACAGACAAGGGTCCGCAAGGTTTCCAAACCATATAACCATGAAAAACCTAACTTACTAATTCTTTATATCTATATAGAAAAAATCGATATCATGAACAAGTAAAAAGGTATTTTATTTATACAAATGTATCAATAAAATCAATACGATAAAAAAATTAATCCAATTTTTAATTGGCTTTCACCATCTCCAAACCCAAATAACTACCTTGCAACACAACCTGATCAGATGATGGTGATGTATGTCGTAAAAACAACAATTCTAATTATCAAAAAGTTTACGAAACCTTTAAAACTCAAAGAAATATGAATTTAAAAGATGCACGTATTTTAATTACTGGTGGTAGTGCTGGCATAGGCAAAGCTACCGCAAAACTTTTAATTGAGGCCGGGGCCAAAGTCTTGATTACTGGTAGAGACGAAAATAAGCTCCAAAATGTTGCCCAGAATCTCGGGACCTTTTACGTAGCTGCTGACATTGCCTATCCTGCTGACATAGATAAAACCGTTGCCGCAATCCATCAGCAGTTGGGTGGCTTAGATGTATTGATCAACAATGCCGGCATTGGCGAGTTCCCTACCTTGGAAGAACTAACGCTCGAAGCCTTTCAAAAAGTATATCAAGTCAATGTTTTTGGTTTGGCATTGCTTACGCAAAAGGTAGCTCAAATTTTTAAAGCTCAAAACTCGGGCAACATCATCAACATTGCTTCTACCGCAGCTACCCGAGGCTTTGAGAGGGGTACTATTTATGCTTCGTCAAAGTTTGCCTTACGAGGCATGACCGAATGCTGGCAAGCCGAATTGCGCCGTCATAATGTACGGGTCATTTTAGTAAACCCGAGCGAGGTCCCTACGGCCTTTGCTCAGACTAACCGCCAAGAACGAGCAGATATTCCTCATAAGCTTACTAGTCAAGAAATTGCTCACGCTATTAAAGGAGCACTGGAAATGGATGATAGAGGCTTTATAAAAGAGCTTACGGTGATTGCTACTAACCCTTGGTTGGCTGAAGACAAGTAACACTTCTAAATATCAAAAAAATAGCCTCTACAGAGGCTACTTTTGACTTCCCAATACTCACTGAGATTCATTTGTTATTCGGGCAAATATAAAATTACAGGAAGCTTATAAAATGGCCAATCAGTCCTACCTTAAAAAGATAAATATCATCTAAGCATTACTTCAATAAATCCATCCAATCAAGCCCCCAAGGGTGTCGAAATCCTCGATCTTGAACTTTTTGCCAATCAGCCATTGCCTCTTCTGGTTTCCCACATTGGCGGTAAGCCAAACCACGCATGTATAAAACATAGTTTAAATCTGCTTGGGCAACCCCCAAATCTAATACCTGAGTGTAGTAATAAATGGCTGATGAATAATTGCCTTGTTCGTAACAGTGCTCTGCAGTATTGAGCAGTTCGTCCACTAAGTTTTCGGGTCCACGATTAAAATGAATTGTGTTATGCATCACTTTTATATTTATGTCTTTCAAATAGTATTGTGAGCCGTTGATGAGGGGATGAACATAACCAAAAGAGGAAACCAATTAAAGAAAGGATTACTTGGTTGTTGAGGTTTAGTATTTTCAAGTACTAAAAACTCGCCTTGGTTTCTATATTTATATACCATTTTAAGAAAGCATTATGGAGGTTTTAGTTCTAATTTCTTCAAAAAAAACACTAACTACCTGATAATGAAGGCAAAATAATCAGTTCAGTAAATATTTTAAAAATGGTTTGAGTACAAATCGCCCCGAAGGTCCTTTCTTAGAATAAACATCCCAATATAGATTTTTAGTATTTTTAGATAATTTGAATCATTTTAATTAGGTGTATTTGAATAAAATTTTTTATGGATTAATTAAGTAACGTGTTCGCAATAATTGCCTGCTTTTCTCTACTGCCTGAGCTGCTGGACTTTGTTATTTTTATTGTCCGTAGCGCTGCTACGAACGCAAAAAATGCCTCGTCCAACAGCCCAGGCATATGACCAAATCGGACACTTATCTTGAACATGTTACTAAGTGAGTTTTTCATAGTGTTTCTACCTCTTTGGCGGATAAAATTAGTAAGTATTAAAAACAAAAAGCCCCATCAATTGATGGGGCTTTTTTTATTACATTACAGTATTACACTGTCTATATCTTGTTATTTGAGTCCTGGTATTTGTTGGTCTTTCATAAGAAGTACCAACTACTAACCTTAGTCTTTGATGAATCTTACCGTTACGGGCTCAGCCTTACCTTCGGTATAAATACGCATAAAATATACGCCTTTAGGGAAGGATGCAATGTTAACTGATTCCTCGCTAGACTTGATAAAGTTCACCTTTTGACCATACATTGAGTATATCTCAAACTTGGTAATTTTCTGGCCTTTAGTATCTACCTTCACTACTTGGTGAGCAGGGTTAGGATACACTACAAAGTCTTTCTCGTTACCGTCGCTCAATTCATACGTTTTGAGGGTCTGACGACTTGCTGCGCTCTCTACTCCGTTGTTTTGTACACAGAATGTCACGCTCGCCTGACGACCAAATGCTCCACCAGTAGTAATGATGCCGTTTGCATTAGATAAAGTAAATGAACCCTCTCCAAACGCACAGCAAATACCATCACCAAATGAATCATTGATAGTGAAAGTGTAATTTCCAGTTGGTAATCCACTGAAAGTTCTGGTAATGGAGCTTCCATCTGGGGTAGCCGTAGTGTAGCTTGCCGAATCAACGATATTTCCTTGATCATCGGTCAACTCCCAAGAAGTTTCCTGAGGGAAGTTGTCAAAAGTAAGGTCTAAAGTAACATCACCCGCAGTACACTCACCTTCAGTGTTCAACAACAAGTCGTCTACCGCAATGTTGGCCCACATAAAGGTGT
>CALDJV010000785.1 GCA_937899305.1 uncultured Cytophagaceae bacterium | reverse complement strand
GGAGTCAATCCACTCGTATGGCTCACCGATGTCATCAAAAATATCAATGATTGGCACATCAAACAACTGCACCAACTCTTGCCAAGTAATTGGAAACCAGAACATAAACAAATGCAAGTCCCCGCTTAGTGTGGGGATACTTGGCTTGCTTGTATAAGGAGAGTAAACGATGATGTTTTTATTGATTATTTTATGTAGATAAGGAGCTATCTTGTCTTGGTCTAATCCAATATAGTCAGGATGGATTTTGATTATTGGCCTACAATCATCATTATTATGCACCAACACCCCTACATTCCCCACATAATAATTATGGTACTGAGCTACTGTAAAATTATACACCGTCACCAAGGTATCTTTGGTAACGACCCTTTCAATATATACCTCATTAGAGCGGGGCAAATGCTGGGTTTTACTGGCGAGTAAACTGGGATGATGAAGTAGGGTCAATCTTTGACCTTTCTTGAGTCTTCCGGCGGGCACCCACTGACCATTGATGTAAAAAGGGTGCTCAGGAGTTACCCAAAGGGTATCAGTAACCGTATACACACCTATGAGTGTAGAGGCTTGCTTGATCATAGAATGGGTGACCACCCCTAAAACTTCTTGTTGGGTATGAGTATCAAAAGTAAACCCTTGAAATTACTTCGATAGACATAAACCAAGAGGATTATCAAGTTCACAGTTCACCTTGAAAAAGGTAATTTGACAATAGGCATTTCTTTTTCCTCATAAGCGTAATCACTAAGAATATCTTTATATTTACTCCAATCTTCTGCTACTTTATTCAAAAAAAGCTTTTGGGATTTATATTCAAGAATCTTAATCAAATCCCCTCTATCAGAAGTCATAACTAAATTTTCGATACCACTGTCAATCAGGTAGATAATTAAAGTTAATATGATTTGCATTGAGTTTTGAAAATCTTTCCCATAGGGTATTTTTTTTATTGATATATTTAAGCTTGGCGAAAAGCCATGAAGTTTTTCAACTAAACCAGGGTATGGGCTTTCTTTCACTTTTATAAGCAAACAATTGTATCTAAGGCATCTCACATTATGATCTAGGTAGTCAGTACTCTCAAAATATCCCAACCTACTTTTCAATTCTTTCTCTAATTGACTAATCTCTGTTTTTAAGGAACTCTCAATATAAAACTCTTCTTTATGTATTCTGACTCGGTCACCCAATGTCCATAAGTGGCCATCTACTTGATCCACATACTTACAAATTCCTCCTGGTATTAGGCCCTGCTCTATTAATTCTTGTGAGAATGTACAAACTTTCCAACAAAAAGGCGCATCATCGACTACTTGAATGGGATCAAATTGCACATTAGCATAAACCTCTTTTATCTCTCTTTCTAATTCAACACTTGCAATTTTTTTAGCTTTAGTAATACTTATTTTGGGATTTCGGTAAGTCGTGGGTACTATCAATCCGTAACCTTCATTGCGAATAATCCACTCAAGTATATCCGCAGCCATTTCATTTGATACATTTAACCTCATAAAACCTTGCTGAACCTTTGTGAGGTTAAAACTATCAGAAAGCTCTTGAATTTTGGATATATTTCTGGCTAAGTTGATTTTACCTACTTTTGTTATAAACAAATCATAATATTCTTTCATTTCACCAACTATTTTATATGAACTACCTTGCCTAAATCTTCCCAAGACTCTAAAAAATCTTTAATCTTGACAGAATAAGAGGCCCCAGAACTATTGTGAGATACCCAAAAACCATCTGACACAGTTTAGTGAAGCGTTCTTTCCTGAGGTTCAAGCAAATGATAGACGCCATTGATTTGTTTAAAGATTCTTATTCTATGAATCCCAGTTCAATACATCCTCTATTAATATATTGGGTTCCACAACCACTATTTTATTCCATTTTTTGTTGTAGTAAGTCTCCCAAGAGGGGTTTAAAATAGAGCGTTCAATAATCCCCTTAAGTATCATTTGTTTGGGTTTATCTTCCATCTTCTTATAGGCTTGCTCAATGGGGGCCAATGCTTGTTGATAAGCGTTTTTTACATCTTGTGATTTTTCTCCTGAGTATAATACCTGAGTTGCTTTGAAGAAAACATGATCACTACTGGGTATGGCAATAAAATCCAAACCTATTTCAGAGGGGTTTTCCACAAAGACATATTCTTCCAAGCCTCCTTTTTCTAACCATTCTGATAAACTGATGATTATATCAGCGTATAATTTTACTTGTTCTGAGGTCAACACTCCTTCAAAATACTTAAAAATACGCAGGTTAGTGGTATCATAATACCTTATTTCATACTTCTCACCTAGGAAATCTTGTGTACCACGTGGACCAAGCAAATTAAACTCTGTTTTTATTTGTCTAAAGTTTCTCATTACTATATACCATCTATATCAATTATCAATATTTTTTTTCTATCCTCACTCCAATGCAGATTGTCAGAACCACGGTTTAATTTCTTACTTATATTTTGTATTAACGGATTACTAGATTGACTCAATGCTGCTTTAACCCTTGTAAAAGCAGCATTAGCCCCAGGCATATTTGCGCTCAAAGCACGTTGTAGCTCAACAGAGGCAATATCAAAATCCCGTATAATCCAATCAGGACCTCCCCCATAAATTCTCACGATATCTAAGTCCTTAGCTAATGCGGGGTTATTATCTATATATTTAGCCATTGCCTGCATTTGTTGTATTGAGCTATTAAAACCACCTAATCGTTTTTTCACCCATCTCTTTAAAGCTTTGCCAGGGTAGTTTCTCGACAACCATATATGACCTTCTCCACCTGTATGATCAGCCTCAAATTTACGATTATTACCAGTAAATTTTTCTAATCGATCGTAAAACGCTGCATTATTAGTTTCATCAAAGATTGTCCATTTTTTTCGTATTATATTCAAGCCTTCCCACCTTTCGAAACCTTTAGCTGTGGTAATTTCTTGCATCATCGTTTGGATTGTCTTTTGATTGTTTCTCATATAAGTTCCCATGAATGAAGCTTTATTTATTCTAGCGCTTTGATCCAACCCAGCTCTTTTAAGAACCAACCAAGAATCTAAAAACTCTACTCTACCATTCATCATAACCGAAAAAGCACGGCTTTGCGCCATATCATTTGCTAATTGGCTTATTTCATCATTAGTGATTGATTGATTAGCAAACAATTCATCAATTTTTGTTTGAAGCCTCTGTTGAATAAGTTGGTGACTCATCATATTATGCACCCACAACTTTGTTTTCCCTACATAGTAAGTATGAAAATCCTTGACGTGGAAGTTGTACACCGTGGCCATCGTATCAATGCTACGAGTGTTTTGCACAATCTCATAGCCATCATAGGTTTTGAGGGTATCGCCTTTTTTGAGGTTACCTGCTAGTATTTGCTCGTTTCTAAGATTGAAAAAGGGGTGTTCAGGAGTGGCGTAAATGTTTTCCTGATTAAACCCTAACTTGACTAGTATCGGGGTGGTGCGTACAAAGGTAGCCTCTACGTTTTTAGAAGATTGCTCGCAGCTTTTCGGGTCACCTGAATGAACTTGATTCCCGGCTTGAATTTGCTCAATGGGTTGAAAACTACTTGAAACATAAATCAATGTCCCGGCCACAAAACAAGTTCCATTCCGAAGGCAAATCCCTAGTTTACCTCTTTTATTCTTAGCCAAAAACCTCCCCGAAAAAATCTCCCGAATCTTACCTTTTATATTTTGTACAGTTCCCCCGTAAGTCAGGTCTACCCACCGTTTCACCTGCATTCCTTTTTTATTGAAGGTCGCAATGACATTTCCCGCTAAGTCCTTCAGCAGAATGTCATCGGCTTGACGAGTGACTTTTACCAGGTTTTCGGGTAGCTTTCGAAGAGACTCGATGATTTGACTGGCCGAAGCAGCGGGTAAAAACTTCGCCAGTGAACTCGCCTGTTCACGTACCCACATTTTACCCTGAACAAAAGCAATTTCCATCCGACCACTCAAATCAACCCCCGTGCGTTTGACTTTGACCACTACGTCTTTACCAATTTTTGCTACCGATTCGGCTGCACCATTGATGTTTTTTCGTACAATCTGGCCGTCTATCCGTAGTTTATTACCCTGTTCCAGCATGACTTGAATTTGCTGCTTTACTGCAAAACCTCCCGCTAGTCGGGTCATCTTACCAATCGAAATCATTTTGCGGGTTTTATCCAATACCACCAGCAATCCTTTTACATTCAAGGCTTGTTTTATAAAGGATTTCAAGGAGGGTTTTAGTTTACCCATCAAGCGTTTGAGTGGTCCATCCCTTTTTACCCTATTCACGATGGCGGCCACTTCTTCGGGAGTCAGGTTAGAAAAACTTTTTCGGTTCTTAGGCTTGAAAAGCACTCGGCGGGCCGACCTAAGCGCTGAAACCCGCCAAGGCATGGGTTCCAATTCCACAAACACATGTTGCATGGCAAAA
>CALDJV010000784.1 GCA_937899305.1 uncultured Cytophagaceae bacterium | reverse complement strand
TACTTTAATAGATATAGTTTTACTCCCAACTCTAAAAATATGCTCATCGCACTGCCGTTTCCTTTGGTGCTAAAAAACCGTTGTCCCCAAGTATATTTGTTATACCAATTGATCTGATCGTTTATTCTTCCGCCCCACTCAAACCCCAGTGAAGGAATTAAAAAATGACTGCTGGCCCTTTGCTTATTGGTCTTTTCACCGGTAGCCAGGTTAATCGAAAAAGATTCTACCTTAGATTGTATCCAGTAACCCAACCCCGCTGTAAACGCGGTGTATATCTTTTTACCTTTGCCTTGAGTATGGTACATTGCCTCGACATTGAGTAAGTAGTTGGCGTGTTGATTGAGCCGAGTAAACCAAGCCAGTTGGGGATTGATAGAAAAATACTTCATTCGCACAATGTCTTTATTTTTACGCATTCTTTCTTTGGTCCAGGTTTTCAGCCTAATTTCGGTGCCTACTTTCACCCCAGGCTGAATCGCGTAATGGCCAAAATAGCCAATCGTAATGGGTAGCCTCCCATCATTTTGGCTATAGACATTGGCCCCACAGCAGGTAAGCCATAGCAAAATAAAAATCTTTTGAAGCATTTGTAAAAAGTTATGAGTAAAGGTTTGGTATGATCTAATACATTCTATTTTTTACGCAAACCGAAAACTTATTGCCACATTTTACTCTAAAAAAAGGCTTGATTTAGAAAACTTGTTCCGCTTCGCTCATTGTTGCATTGCTCTATTGTTAAATGGCTGCGCGAGGCGATGATTCATTTATGCTACTATTAAATTGTTCCGCTTCGCTCATTGCTATGTAAAACGGAAAGAATAAAGTAATCCAAATTTGGTGTAATATCTAGTTGCTAGACGATTCAAAAAATCTTTGCGTAGCCAAAGCTACGGAACTATTTTTTGAAGAAGTATAGCAGCGAGAGGTGAGCCAAATGGATTAGGTTATTTATGTAGTTTTACTATGTGGTTAAATGGTTGCGCGAGGCGATTAAAAACTAATTGTTCCACCTGCGGCTCATTGTTGCATTGCTAAATGGCTATATTGTTCCGCTTCGCTCATTATTACAGCTCTCCTGACGAAGGAAGGGCCTTGCACGAGGCGATGATTAATTTCTATTGTACCGCTTGGCGCTACTGTGGACTATGGACCATCGACCGTGGACTAAAGAAAAAAACTACCAACTAAAAAAACGCTGCTCCCCCTACAATTGCTCAAAAGGCAACCAAAACCTAACAATGGTACCACCTTCTTGGCTGTCAATTTCAAATCGGATATTTTTTTTCAGGCTTTTTTGATACAATGCAATGCGCTGACGAGTAATGTCAGTCGCCATAGATTTGTGCTTCTTGTAGGTGTTTTGCTTGTTTTGGCGGGCTTTTTCTAGTCCTACACCATTGTCTTTGATCTGGAGCAATACCATCTCATTTTCCAACGCGAAGCTAATTTCGATGCGTCCTCCAGATTTTATCTGGCTTACTCCATGTTCAATGGCGTTTTCAATAAATGGTTGCGCAAACATTGGAGGAACCGCTATTTCATCAGGGTCGAGTTGCTCATCTACCTTGATGGTAAACGCAAAACTGTCTTGAAACCTCAATCGTTGGAGGGTCAGGTACCCTTCTAACATAGTGATCTCCTCGGCCAAATCAATGTATTCGCTGCGAGAGTTTTCAAGCACCGAGCGCATCAATTGGGCAAACCTCGCCAAATAGTTGCCCGCCATTTTACTATCATTGGTAGTCATATAATGCTGTACCGCACTCATCGCATTGAATATAAAATGAGGATTCATTTGTAGCTTCAAGGTATCTAAGGTTGCTTTCCCCAAGGCGTTTTCTAATTTATTTTTGCGCCGGACCGATCGTACTCTATTAAAAAGAATAAGCAAAAAGATGCCAATAATCAATAGTGAACTCAACAGAATAAACCACCATTTTTCCCATATTGGATAAGCGATATTGAGCTTCACTTGTGCCACTTGCTCACTTTCAACACCATCTTCGTTCACTGCCTTTACCTCAAAGGTATATTGCCCCGAAGGCAATGAAGCATAACGGGCAAAGTTACTGGCACTGCTATTATAGGTCCAGCTACTATCCAGACCTCGCATTCGGTACTTATACCGAAACCTTCCAGCACTCCGCATGGCTATTCCAGTAAAGTTAATGGTCAGGTTGTTTTGATTGTACGCCAACCGATACCGAGGGGCCAATGGTTGGGCTACTTCCTTGATTTTCAAACCCGTAATGTAGATCAAAGGGGGATGATCATTGATTGTACTAAATGCTTTATTGAGCACGGTAAACCCAGCTGGGGTTCCCAAATAAATCTTATCCTGGTACAAATGCAGGGCCTTGATTTCATTGCTGGGTAATCCATCTTCTTGGTTGAACACTCGAGAAGTTTGGCTTTGTAAATCGTATATTTGTAAACCTTTATCAGTACCGAGGTACAGTTCTCCGGCTTGCTGTACTACTACCCGACAAGTGTTACTCACGAGTCCGGTTTGAGTGTTCAGATGTTGGACAATTTTTAAGTCTTTGATAGCAAATACTCCCTGTCTGAGCGTACCTACCCACAACCTACCCTGAGTATCTTCCTGAATGTCCACAGCTATGATAGATGCCCCTTCAGGAGTCTTTAATTCAAACTCATTGCCCTTTTCGTAATAAAACAACCCACTGATGTATCCGATCCAAAATCGTTTCCCCGAAGTTTCAGCATGAGCGGTACGGCTTCGTTGCCCTCTAAGGTTGATTCGCATTCCTACTTTTTTAAAATTTTTATGGTATACTTGAGGAAGCGGATAACTCAAAGAATCATCCGCTCTTGGTAAAAGTGTTCCTCCGTGGCCAGCCGCTACCACCAAATATTTGTCTTGATACAAACAAATGTCTTTGGGGGTACTTCCCGCCCAAAAACCGCCCAAATATTGATCAGTTTTTACATCATAAAATCGTAGGTGACTATTCTCGATGTAAAGTGCTTGTTGTTGATTATCCAAAAACATACATTCAATATCACTCTCAGGAAGCTGATAACGAGTAGACAACTGCTGTTTTTTAGAATCAAAAAAATATACTTGGTTGCTATTTCCCCCGATAAAGATATTCCCTTGGTCATCGGGGGCAAAACAATAAATATTGGAAGTTGTCAGCAATGAATTATCCCTGTTGTAGTGAATGGCGTCACGATTGGGCATCATAAACAATCCATTGCCTATAGTAGAAAACCAATAGTTTCCTTCTCGGTCTTGTACAACTTGTGATATAAACTCTCCCTCTAAAAAAATATGACCATCATTGATTTTTTGGAGTTGGCCATTGAAAGCCAGGGCACCCGAGTTGGTGAGTATCCATAAGTTTCCTTTATGATCATTGCTGTAGCGGAAGTCTTGTTTCCCTTTTACTGGAATTTGAGCTTTATCAATGAGTTTTATCTGCGTCTTTTGTTGACGATTGTATACCGTGATGGTTCTTACGCTATTCAAGCTGTTACTGGTCGTAATGATGTGCTCTCCTAAAAATGCCAAATGAAGGTTGCGACTCGATATTTGCATTTTTTGGTCTACCTTCAGGCCCTGGTTGACTACTATGAGTAGACTGTCTGCCATGAGCCACATCTTATCTTCTGGACCACGATGCAACTGTAGATACCTCAAGGAATACTCTTGAAGACCTAATTGCTTTTTGAAAGGCTTCCACTTCTTTTTGCCTTCCGGAAGAATGTACAACAAGCCTTTGCGGGAAGATGCCCATACATTGTTATGAACATCAATCGCATATCCATTGAGGTTTCCACCTTGTAGCGGAACTGGAAGTATCACTTCAAAAGATTTTTGTTGCTCTATGTAGAACAGTTGCCCTCCAAAGTTCTCAAAATAGATTCTTCCTTTTTGATCTTCTTTGATATGAGTCAGGGCAGTTTCTTTGGACTGAGGTACCTCAAAAGTTTGAAAACGCACCCCATCGTAGCGACAAATGCCCGCTTCGGTACCCAGCCATATATACCCCTGGCTGTCTTCCAGCATATCGTACACCGTCATGCTGGGTAAACCCTCGCGATCGGTAATGTGGCGATAGTAAGGAGATTGCCCCCAAACATTGGGTACACTTGCCAAGTACCAGATATAAAGTATGCATTTTAATATTTGTACTCGCATCTATGGGTAAAAATAGGAACATTTCGGAAGCAAAAAAACAGTTTTACCCTGCTTTGTTTATGAATTCACCCATCAAATCATCTGTTAAACCTGCGTTCAGATATTTAAAAACACCAGAAGAAGCATCTTCTGGTGTCATATTGTTTTGAAAACTTGGTAAAAGTATCATTGATTCTAATTTAGTTCTTAAATAACTCAATGAGTTGTTGTTCGGTGAGGTTATTATCTTCCATAAATTGCTTCATTTCCAGGTAATGAGCGACCTTTTTG
>CALDJV010000783.1 GCA_937899305.1 uncultured Cytophagaceae bacterium | reverse complement strand
GCTACAAATATAACATTTTAATTCATAATTTATTTAAGCCCCAGAGCACTAGGTTACTTCATCATTGGTGCGGTATTGTTGCCGTTGTATTATCGTTTAAAACTGGTATCTATTTATGGTTATCTCGAACAAAGGTTTGGCTTTTGGTCTTATAAAACTGGGGCATTTTACTTTTTGTTATCACGTACGATAGGGGCAGCTTTTCGTTTGTTTTTGGCCGCTACGGTATTACAAATAGGTTTGTTTGATGCTTGGGGAGTGGCTTTTTGGCAGACAACCATTATCAGTGTATTGCTTATTTGGATATACACTTATCGGGCGGGTATCAAAACCATTGTTTGGACAGATACCCTACAAACTACTTTTTTGATATTGGCGGCCATTGTAAGTGTATATCTCATTAAAGATGAACTGCAATGGAGCTATGGTACGCTGTTGCAAAATGTACAGGAAAGCAATTTCTCGAGGGTGTTTTATTGGGAATTAAATTCTCCAAAGAATTTTTTCAAACAGTTTTTTGCTGGAGCTTCCATGGCGGTGGTGATGACAGGCTTGGATCAGGACATGATGCAGAAAAACTTGACTTGCCCTAATATCAAAGATGCGCAAAAAAATGTGTTTTGGTTTAGTATTGTCTTGGTAATCGTAAATTTGATTTTTTTGACTTTGGGCGCGTTGTTGTATGTTTATGCTACCGAAAAAGGGATTGTACTACCCACCAAAGAAGCGACCATAATGAAAGATGGGGTAGAAACCATTGTGCAGCAAATACAGACGGATAAGGTGTTTCCTACCCTGGCATTTCAACATTTTGGATTGGCTGCGGGAATATTTTTCTTGTTAGGAATCATTGCGGCTACCTATTCCAGTGCCGATTCGGCCCTCACTGCGCTCACTACTTCTTTTTGTGTAGATTTTCTGAATGTGAACGAGCGGGAAGAATCAGCCAAAAGGCAACTGATAAAAAAAGTACATGTGGCTTTTTCGATCGTGCTGGTGTTGGTGGTGGTTTTGTTCAAAGTAATTCAAGATGCCAACCCCGAAAGCAATGTAATTGGGAGTTTATTCACCGCAGCTGGGTATACTTATGGACCGTTATTGGGCTTATTTACTTTTGGCATGCTCACCAAGACTGTGGTAAAAGACCGCTGGGTACCTTTAGTATGTGTGTTGTCGCCAGTATTGTCGTATGTATTGAACCTCTATTCGGCCCAGTTGTTCAATGGGTTCAAGTTTGGTTTTGAGATTTTAATCGTCAACGGGTTGATCACTTTTGTAGGGTTATGGATACTTTCTATTCGGGCAAAATTGATTACCTAAAAAAATATTTATTAAAACTATCCACTTCTACAGTTCAAAGTGGGTATATGTATATAGCAGCTTTTCTGATCTAAATATCAAATATGCAATGAGTAATTTCGATGATTCTTTAGTAGTATTAATGAACAACCAAGCTGATTTTGCCATTGCCAGGCAAGAAGGCTGGTACCGTATCCCAGTGCGAAATGCTCCGGCCATTGTCAAGCAGAAAAAGTTAAAGTTCATTGCTTTTTATTTTACTAAAGCATTTGTCCGCGAAAAATACCGAATAAAATGGTTTGCCGAAGTCGATAAAATCCAGGAAGTCAATCGTGTCGACTTGTTCCCGAACGAAACACCCAATAAAAAGACGAAAAAACAATACTATAAAATCTCGTTTTCTGCCCCCAAGGTGCTTTATCGTCCTATTGTAAGCCTGCGTCCTCGTAGATTGCTATTTGTGCCTACCACCTCTTACAAGCTGTTTAATGCGATTGAATTCAACGATATCTTTAATAGTAATTTGTTGGAAGAAAAGATGTGGAAAGCGTTTCTCAAGCATCAGATTTATGTGGAACGCCAGTTTAGAATAGATGTGAATCATTACGGAAGCAAATCACATCATTTAGATTTTGCGATTTTCTGCAAAAATAAAAACATAGGCATTGATTGCGTGGCACCTCGCGAGCGTGGACATTTTACCAATGACGAAATCACGGTGTTGCAAGAAACCAAGGACGTGCTGGAAAACATTGGGTGGACGATGCTTTATCTTACTCCAGACCAAATAGAGGGAAAGCTTGAAGAAATTTTTAATAAGCTTCAGATTAAAATTGCCCAAAATGGCGGATTGAAGGAGTCAGAGCGAGGGTTTCGCTATTTGCAGCCCAACTCCGACAATCAATTGGATTTGGAATTGTTTTGATTCCAAAAGCATTGGAATGCACCATTGATCGTATAGAATAAACTTTTCTTTTTTGCTAGAGGTTGTATTCTATATGAAAATCTATTCGTACGAAAAATCGCGTTTGATCGTGAGTGCATTGTTGATCCTGTTTTTGCTGGTTCCTGTTGCAGGTTTTTCACAGGTAGGCGAGGAGACGGCTCAGAAAGAGGAAATGGGTAGGCATAATAGTAAATCGACTGAAGAAAAAACCATCGCCTCTAAATCAAGTGATAATGAGGGAACTTCAAGTAATCAAGCGATCATTATATTGGCCATTATTTTTGTGGTGGTGTGTGGGGCGGTTTTCTTGATATTGCGAGAGGAAAGCCATACTTGCTGATTGCTGAGGTATTGTATTTTGTCGATCCAACTTTCCGTACATATGCTTTGTGGGTTTAATAATTAATAAGCTGTTGTTTTTCAATGACTCATATATTAAGAAGTACTCATCAAGCATTTGAAAAGTCAAATAGAGCATCAAAAGCTTTGGCGACAAGGGCAAAAAAAGGAAAAAGCATCCGAAAGAAGATGATAAAGATTGTCTTACGAAAACTTGAGAAAATGAACAAATCCGATTATCTTGTTGTTTAAAATTAAGCGCAATTTATTACAACATCATGAGTCCCGAATTCGATCAAACCTCCTCGCACTCTACTTATTCTCCTTTCGACAACGAAGACGAAAGCCATCTTTCGCTCGAAGAATTGGCTCAACGAGAACAGGAACGACTGGCCGACGACCCTTTTGGAATGGTGTATCCTCTGGAAGGCCTGGAAAACGAAGGTCAAAACCTCAAACCAAAAGAGAAGACTAAAGATCAAACCAAAGAAAAGGTTAAAGCAGAAAGCGGTCAACCAAAAGCTAAAGAGGTTACTACTTCCAAAGACCACCCCCCCAAAGACAAGAAAGAAAAGACCAAGAAAAAGCAAATCACTACTGCTCCTCAAACCAATGACCAAACCGCATCGGTTACTCGCAAAAATGAGAAAACCACGTCGGAGCCACTGAGTGGAGGAACCAGTGAACCCAAATTAGACGAACAAAAAGACCAGGAAAAGCAAAGTTCCAAGCCAAATCATTAGTGAGCGGTACATTATTTGTCAAGTCTTCCCAAGAATTCTAATAA
>CALDJV010000782.1 GCA_937899305.1 uncultured Cytophagaceae bacterium | reverse complement strand
TAAAACAATGGATCAAACCCATTTTAACAGAAAAAATCGATCGCTACACCATCACCCTGACCGGAGTAGCCGACTCGGTGGGAACCAATGCCAATAATTACGACTTGGCCCGATTGAGGGCACGCAACGTACAGGCTTACCTTGCCAACCTGGGAATATCAACTGACCAGATTGTCCTGAATGTACTAGGGGAACTGCCTGCCCAAAATACCCAAGAACACACCCAAAATCGCCGGGTGGAAGCTACCCTGAGCTGGTCACTGCCCCCGATTGCAGTCAACCCTGTATCAACTAAAATCATCAAGCAAGGTAATGACATCTTGGATTTATTTAAAAAACTAACTCCGGCGGCTCAAATCTTTATGATTGACCCCACCAAAGATACTCTGTTAACTGGCAGGCAAGGAACCCGGATATTGATCAAGGCCCACTCATTCTTTTTAAAGGGTACCTCGAGACACTCCCCAGTAAAGCTTGCTTTGCGTACATATTATAGCTACACCGATATGTTGTTGGCAAATCTTACCACTACCTCAAACCACAAATTATTGGAAACAGGTGGTATGCTGCACCTAAAAGCTACTCAAAATGGACAAGAAATACGTTTAAAATCAAACAAGGAGATATTGATTGGCATACCCACTCAAGAAGTGCGCCCTCATATGCAAGCCTTTGTAGGCAATAGAGATGACCAAGGCTATATGAATTGGCGTCTGAATCGTAGGGGTTGGGTAAATACCCAAGTAGGAGGTAACTGTGTTAGAAACAAGGTGTGTTGGCTACGCAGAATCTTTAGCCAAAAGGCCAGAACGCGTTACCAAAGAGCCAGAGCTCGGTGGAAAAAGGCCAATCAACTGAATGAGGAAAACGCAAAACAAGAAGCTAAAATGGTTGCGCAAAACAATTACATTGTCAGTTCTAATCAATTAGGCTGGATCAATTGTGATGCTTTTTATAACGTGCCTCGTCAACATTTAACCAAGGTACAATTCAAAGCTAAAAAACCATTTAAAAGTACCCGTTATTTCGTTATACTGCATCAACGTCGAAGCATTGTCGCCGGTTATCCGGTTCATTACAAACCCAATCAATCAGAATATAAGTTGACTTTTGGAGCATTACCCAAAAATCAATCGGCTACTTTGGTTGCCCTGCATTATCAAGAAGAAAAAGTAATGATGGCCACCAAATCACTTGCTATTGGAAAAAAGATCTACAACAATTTGTCTTTCCAGGCTTATCCTTTAGCACAAGCGCGGGTGGCCCTACAAAAACTATTGGCTAAAAAAGTACTTGATATGGGCATAAGGCAAGGTAAATAACTCAATTGCTAAGCAAAATATTGGTATTTAAGCTTTTCGGTTGCGCATAGCTTCTTCAGTTTCACCATATATTTATGTTTGGCAGTAGAGGCACTACGAGTATTGCTGAAACCCATCAATTTGGCCACTTCGGTAATACTTTTTTCTTCAAAAATCAACAATCTCAATAATTGTTGGGCGCGGTCGCTCATTTTTTCCAGGCAATCGCGAACAATTTTGTCCTCGGCCATTTGCTTTTCAGAAACCACATTTTCCTCAGCGACTACTTCTACTTCCAAGGGAGTATAACGACTTGCCTTACGGCTTTCATTTTTGAGTACATTACGGCCAATGGCAAATACATAGGCTTCCAGAGAAGATTTTAATTCTACTAGTTTGCCCGATTGCACATTTGCATATAAAATAAGAATCGCTTCGGAATAAGCATCACTTATTTGATCTTTTAATAAATAAGGAAACATCTTTACGTTTCTTTGAATAAATACACTTCGCTTGCTTTCTAATTTCCGGAGTAACTCCTTGTTCCCCTCTTGAACCTTTTGTAATACCATATGCCAAATTATTTTTGTAGTGAATTAATGATTCGTCGTGTTTTGCATCTGAACGTTGCAGTGTGAGTACCTCAGTGCTTATGATATTACAAATGTCTACATTTATGACTTTTCAAACATCAGAAAATAACCTTTTTCGGTAATTCAGAGATTCACTAAGATAAACTAAGTGATCTACGTATTTTTCACCTAAGCGCATTTACCCAAAATCAAGTTAAAGTACTGAAAATCAAAACTTTAAACAACATTACACCGTCACTTGGTAGATTGTACTTATAACAAAATTCAGTGATCTACGTATTAGTCCGACCTCTCGATTTATTACATTTGTAGTATGCCATATCCAAAGCTTGTATCTACTATTTTGAACATCGGAGTAGCACCTCATCACTCCATTGACCAAAAACAATCTATTTGTTTTGTGAACGGTACCGCCTTTTGTTTTGCTTGCATTACCCTTGTTATGGCGAGTACTTTATTTTTCACAGCTTCGACAGCCCCCCTCCTCCCCTCTTTTGGGTTGGTCATATCAGTCTGCTTGATATCTACCCTTTATTGGAACCATCAACAAAAGTTTCGCTTAGGGCAAATCACCATAGGTTACCTCTTTCCTTTATTCATTTTTTTGAGTCAATTTATTGTCAAGCATCAAACCCCAATTTCAGAACTCAAAGAGTTTATATATTATATTCCATCTTTGTTTATCGCTTGGCTTGTTTTTATTGCCCTCCATATATACCCCAAAAACACCACTGCCTCTATTTTCAATGCGCTTTTCATTTTTGGCTTGCTGCTACTACAAGCCCCTTTGAATTATTTTACTGGAGTTGGATTTGTCAAAACCGGAAATACAATACAAACTTATGTGATGTTTACAGGGTTGCTGTTAGTCATGGCTGGAACCTATGTCGCCATGTTTTTGATGCAAACCAAAGAAATCCATCATCAGGGTATTCATCATCGTGCTATCAATATCAATTTGAATAAACTGGTCAAACAACGTACTCAAGAATTAGAAAAGTCTCATGAATTCTTAAAGCAACTACACCTCATTTCTATTGCCGAATTGCCTCCTAAAACTCGTATACAGCATATTTTAGATGAATGCAAAAAGTTTTTAGCAATGGATTTATCTATGCTCTCCCGTATTGGTCCACAACAAATTTATACTATAGAGCAAATCACTTACAATCAATTGAATATTGAACCAGGTGACACCTACCCACTCGAGGAGACCGTTTGTAACCTCATCGCTTTTGACCATCATCAATACCAAAATCCTTTTGTCATCACTACTGAGCAAAACAGTACTTATTATGACCAACCTACATTTCAACAGATACCTCTCAAAGCTTACATTGGCATCGCTATTTTGGTAGAAGGACAATTGTATGGCACCATCAGTATGTCAAGTATGGCTACTCCTCGGAAAAACTTTACCCCAGGTGAGATCGCCTTGTTTCGCCAAGCAGCCCAGGCAATTACCAATGAACTAACCCGACAAACGGCTCAACAAAAGCTCAAGCAACGTGAGCAAGAATATTATACGCTCACCCAAGCCATTCCAGTAGGGGTATTCAAAAATGACCCCAAGGGTTTATGTACATTTGTAAACCAAAAAATGGGTGAGATCACCCACCTTAGTTTTGAACAATGCCTGGGAAGTGGATGGACCCAAAGTCTACATCCAGAGGATGCAAGTAAAGTTTCTGATGCTTGGATAAACTTTGTGCAGCACAACCAACCTTACAACCTCCAATTCAGACTTACGAGCCCTCAACAGGAGGTAAAATGGGTATACGCTCAGGCAGTCAAGCAATACGATACCCAGGGTCAAACAACTGGCATTGTGGGTTCGGTAAGTGACATTACCGAGATTGTACGCTCCAAGCAAGAAAGTGAACGGTTGATATTGATTGCCAAAAATATAGACGATATGGTCATTATTACCAATCCCAAAGGTCAAGTGGAGTGGGTCAATGAGAGTTTTACCCGCCATACCGGCTATCCGCTGGCTGAGATTGTGGGCAAAAAGCCGGGACAATTGTTACAAGGTGAACACACCCAACCAGAGCAAATCGCCCGCCTGAGAGAAGCCGTCCAGCAAAAAAAGACTACCCAACTCGAGATCATCAATTACACTAAACAGGGCCGGATGTTTTGGCTTGACCTCAGAATACAACCTGTGTTCAATGAAAAAGGAGTATTGACTAATTATATCAGTATAGAAAAAGACATTACTGAGCGCAAAGCTTTTATCCAAAAACTAGAAACCAGCGAAGAAAGGTTTAGAAACTATGTAAACAATGCGCCCTTTGGTGTTTTTCTATTGGACAATCACGGCCAAATTCTAGAGGTCAACCAAGCCGCTTGTAAAATTACTGGATATCAGGCAACGGAATTACTCACCTTTAACTTTGCTCAAATTCACGAAAAACAATATCAAAAAAACTTAATCGAGCGCCTGAAACTCATTCCCCAAACCCGGTTCCATAATTTAGACTATACTTTTATCAAAAAGGACGGAGACCGGGCTTATTGGCGGGTCAATGTAAGTTTGATTGATGAACAAAATCTATTGGTATTTACCGAAAACATCACAACGCGCCTTATGATTATTATGAAGCTAAGATCTAATGAAAAAAAGTTTCGAAGCTACGTAAACAATGCTCCTCATGGGGTGTTCGTAACCGATAACCAAGGTTATTACCAAGAAGTAAACCGAGCAGCTACCGTCATTACGGGTTATTCGCGCAGCGAACTACTCAGGATGAATGTGGTAGATTTGCATGATTCGTCGGTTCAACAGAAAGCCGCCCAGGCATTTACCCAACCCGATGAAGTAGGGTCGGTAGAGTTGCCATTTGTGAAACAGGATGAAACCAAGGCTTATTGGAGTATCAGTACCGCCAAAATCAGCAACGATCGGGTCATTGGCTTTGCCCAAGATATTACCCATCGTAAAATGCAGGAAAAAAAGCTCACTGAAATGAGTCAGGAGATTGAGTTACAAAACAATAAACTCCAACTGGCAATCAATTCAGGGAATTTTATTGTCTGGGAGCTGGATTTACTATGGCGTGACATGAAGTTCTTATCTCCTGATAAAGAAAATATTTTTTTTGAAAGGGATGATTTGGTTTCTAACCTGGATGATTTTTTACAAACCATCCACCCTACCCAACGTGAAACCCTGGTTCGAAAAATTGAAGAACATATTGCCGGAAATACTCCTTTTATTGGGCATGACTTTCAGGTAGAAACCCGCGACAAGCAATGGAAGTGGATTTATTGCCAAGGCAAGGTGATTCAATGGAACGACCGAGGAAACCCCGTAACTGCCTATGGGGTGATGCAAGACATTAGCTTGAAAAAAAACACCGAATTGTTGTTGTTTCAAGGACAGGAAAAAGAACGTAAGCGGATTTCTCGGGAAATTCATGACAGCATTGGGCAAATGTTGTTTGCCTCTCGTTTTTTGATTAACAAATACTTGGCCCAACCCATCGACAATATCAAGTTGGAACAGATTGACAATTTGATGGTAGACATCCTCAAAGAAACCCGTTATATCATCAACAACTTGGGAGTCTCAGTGTTTGATAATGATAATCTATTCTTGGCTTTTCAATCCTTGATTAAAAAAATGCAAGATGCGGCCAATTGTGCCATTTCCTTTACCTGGAACGGGGATCATCAAATCATCGATCCTTCAAAATCGACCCACATTTTCCGTATTTTTCAAGAATCGCTCTACAACGCGATCAAGTATGCTCAAGCAAGTGAGGTTTCGGTAGTAGTGGACAATCAAGATTACTTTCAAATGGGTATTTCGGACGACGGGGTTGGTTTTGAGATCAATGACATTATCCAAAAAGAAAGCTTTGGTCTTAGTAACATCAGACACCGGGCAAAAACCATTGGCGCCCAAGTACAAATTATTAGTCGTTCGGGACAAGGTACCCTGATTGTACTTTGGCTTGGCTAGCAGGTAGGATAGACTAGACAATGGTTTGGCTTCACAGCGTCCACATAGCCATCGAGCGCTTCAAATAGGTAGCTTAAGAACAAACTACATTGCTTTAGTTAGTAAAATAAATCATCAAACAGTTTTTCGCGAATGGCGTATTTTACCAACCCGGCCAAGTTTCTCGCTCCGGTTTTTTCCATGATGTTGTACTTGTGGGTTTCTACTGTTCGAGGGCTTATGAATAGCTCATCGGCGATTTGTTGGTTGCTTTTTTCTTCAAAGATCGCTTGTAATACTTCTTTCTCTCGTTTGGTCAGCTTTATGCCCGAAGAGCGCGCCTTATTTTTGGTCAGGCTACTCATAATCACTTCTGCCACAGTGGGCGAAAAGTATTTGTTACCATTGACAATAATCTGGATCGCAGTCAGCAGTTCTTGGGTGTTTCCTTCTTTGAGCACATAACCTACTGCTCCTGCCTGAAGCATCTTTTTGATGCTCACCTGATCATCCATCATCGACAACGCTACTACTTTTAGGCTGGGATCATATTCATGAATTTCACGCATCATTTGTATGCCATCCTTTTGAGGCATGTTGATATCAGCAATGATTAAATCATAGCACGCCTGTTTTACCTTATAAATGCCTTCTACTCCATTGTTCGCTTCGTCGATCTCAATCCCTTGCAACCTTTCTACAAGGAACTCTTTTAAAATTTGCCGTACAATCTTATGATCATCTACTAGTAATATTTTCACGAGATTATAGATTTTGGTTGAATAAAAGTTAAGCTAATAATGATGTCGCACTCCATCAATTGAGTGGACCGATTGACAAAAAATACGCTCAACAAAATGATTGTTCAGAATTTAGCCAAAAAAACAAAGTTTTACAAAGGTGAAGCGGGCATTTGGGATGTATAGACATCGATTTTGAGAGAAAAGCAATCATACTCAGTATAAGTTGGAGCTCCTCTATTCATTGTGAAGTTTATAAACCATTGGCATGTTTGACTTGACCACAGCAAGATCATCTGGTATTATTTCTCTCACTGATTGTTAGGTTAGCCACACCGCGATTATCTTCTAACAACATCGTTCAGCGTGTTTATATTCTAGATTTTATTGTACCTGTCATACATACTATTGCTAATTTACCTGAGTTTGTTGGCAAAACCCCTAAGTAATAATACGGCATTGAGGGCTGGTATAAGTATTCAATTAGCAACTAGTTTTTGTAAATATTTTTTTTGATCAATCGAATTTTATATGATGTGGATAGTTACAAGTTTTTATTTTTTGCCTTCTACTAATAAAGCACTCTAATTTTCAAACATGCCTCATTTTAACATCCGTTTTCATTCGTTTATTGGTCTACTAATACTCTCCCTATTGAGTGGTCTTCATTCTCATATTTATGCTCACAATCTCAAGGTAGCTTACTTTGACATTGGCCAGTCCACTTTTGGAGATTATTACCTAAAGGTGAGTTTTGATCGTCAGGATATTGTGGACATATTACACAAGGAATTTCCACATTTGACCGCCGATGGATATGATGTCAAAGAAATGAATGATTGTGTTATTGAATATCTCTACAATCATTTAGAACTCAAATTTAATCAACAACAAACTGGCTGGGTGTTTATGGATTTTCAAGCCAACAAGGATTACTTCAAGTATCTGTTTTATCTCAAAACAAAAGCGCCCAAAGTGCAGGAAATCCAGGTAAAGAACGATTGTTTCATCCAAGATCTGGACAAACACCGAAACTTCATCCGAATCAATTTAAACGGTCGTGACCGTTTGTTTCAGCTCTCTCGCAAACGCAAAAACACAACTATTTCATATTAATTTATAAGCTAACAATAACAGTTTTCATTTTTTTAAAACCATTCATAATGTTCAAAAACAAGCTTCATATCATTTTGCTTGGTTTGTTGCTCCTGGGTTGGGGAATTACCTCGTGCAACAACCAAGACGAGCCAGAGGTAAATCCTACGCTCACGGCTTCGGCAAGCACATTATCCGATTTTGTGGCTACGGTCAACAGTCCTTCGGATGCCAAAACCCTGACGATCAACGGGGCCAATCTCAAAAATAATGTCACCCTTACTACTGCGGGTACTTTTGAGGTAGCCACTGATCCTAATAGTTATGGTTCGTCGGTTACCCTTACTCCTGCCAATGGTACAGTCACCGATATTACCATTTATTTACGTTTAAAATCAGGGCTTACTGAGGGGGCTAAAACAGGTACACTGACTGTAACTACCCAGGGAATTGACGATATTAGTGTGACCTTAAGTGGAATGGTTACGGCCGATAACACCACCCCTACTTTTACGGCTTCTGCTACCAGCATTACCGGGTTGACCTCTACCAATACGGCCGCCTCAGACGCTAAATCATTTACCATAATGGGGGCCAATATGAACCAATCGGTCGGCGTGACCTTGACCAATACAACCGATTTTGAATTCTCGATCGATGGTGGTTCTACTTATGTAACAGCCGAGCAAACGCTTACAGTCAGTAATGGTTCCATTGCTTCTACTACGGTAATGGTACGTTTAAAGTCGGGCCTTGATGTAGGTACTAAGGGATAAGAAAATAATTACTTTCCCATTTCAGAACTTTGGCACAGT
>CALDJV010000781.1 GCA_937899305.1 uncultured Cytophagaceae bacterium | reverse complement strand
TTTTTTGGGCAATATGCCTCTTAATCAAAATGCTTGCCGCTCACTAATGAACAAAACCTTACTTCCATTACCCAATCCAAGGATGAGATTTTGCGTATACTGTCTCATGACTTACGAAGTCCACTGCAATCGGTGCTTGGCCTTACCCAATTGCTTGAGATGGAGGTGGATGGTTTGAACAATGCGAATATCAATCAATACATCCAATTGATTCGTGAAAGCTGCAATTTTGCGAATAACCTGATGGCTGATTTACTCGATACCCATTCGTTGGAAGAAGGGAATGAACAGCTCCACCTTGTACCAGTAAAGTTGGCTGATTTATTGACTGATGTCTGCCAAATGTTTCGGCAACAAGCCCAAAAGAAAGAAATTGAGATTGATTTATCGGCTGAAAAGGCCCAAGACTTGCAAATAGAACTGGATGCTACCAAAGTAACTCAAGCCTTCAATAACATTCTTTCCAATGCCATCAAATTTACTCCCAATCGAGGCAAAGTACAAGTAACGCTAGAAGACCAACCCAATTGTGCTCAGATACAGGTGACCGATACTGGTATTGGTATTCCAGAAGATAAAATCCCGGTATTGTTCGATAAATTTACCAAAGCCCGACGAGCAGGTACCAGTGGCGAAAAAACCACTGGATTGGGCATGTCCATTACCAAGCAGATCATAGACCAACACGACGGGGAAATCGCGGTAAATAGCAAGGTAAATGAAGGGACGACTTTTACAATCAAATTTTTTAAAGATTAACAAATCCAGAAAAAAGAGGCGTAGTTTATCTACGTCTTTTGGCCTGCTTCAAGGGAGAACCTATTTTGCATATCAAAAAAACACCTTGTTTGAATGAATGATGAACGTTTATCTACGCTCACTTTGGTGTCTCCTATACTCCTCAAAACACATCAATCGTGGCTATGTTAGTTGCCCCCCTCTTCATCCTATACCTGCCCTGTCCTTCCGAATTTATATGAGGATGAAGTAGGCATCAACGAAATTTCGTGAGCCCCAAGTTCATCCTCACCAAGGTTCGGAAGGACAAGGCACGTAGTCGTTTTGAAAAACACGAAAATAATGGCTTTGAGGTAAAACGGAGCTATAACTTACATTTTATGTTAAGTTAACAAGGGTTTGCCGAGGCGATAATATTTGAAAATGAACCTTTGTTTGAATAACGGTTGATCCAACCCAATGTCATTAAGTTAAGAACTACCACGGCAAAAATGAATGTTGAATGTCGATCATCGAATGTCGAATAATGAAGGAAAAACCT
>CALDJV010000780.1 GCA_937899305.1 uncultured Cytophagaceae bacterium | reverse complement strand
CTTATTGGTCGATCAAGCAGTGTATTCGTCAGCTGAATCTTTGGCTTATTTTTGTCGGGCAACTCGTTTTGCAACCATTGTGGGGCAAACCACCGGGGGAGATGGCATAGGCACCGATCCATTGCTGTTGACCTTGCCCAACAGTGGCATCGTATTACGATTTACGGGGGAAATGGCACTCAATGTAGACGGCAGTGCCAACGAAGAAGTGAAGACCATACCCGACTTGATATTACCAGGCAAAACCCGTAAAGCTCGATTAGGACAACTGATGAAGATGTTGGACAATAAAAAGTAGGGAAGGCTTCATATTCATAAATACTTTCGATGGGTCTATACATAAAAAAAACCTGGATAACTTATCCAGGTTTTTCTAAGAGATTTTAGGAATCTATTGCGTACTAAACACAGTTTTATAAATCGTGAGTCTGAAGTTCGATTTTGGTTATATGGTGTCAACTCATTGAGTTGATTTAATTTGAGTAAGTAACTCCTACTTTTCTAAAAGGTTACATGGTATATTGTAACAATGAGACGCAGCCCCTACTCAAACATTACACGCTGGTTAATATTTTTTGATAGAAATTTTACTTTCAGCATTATTACTGTCCAAATCTGACATTTTGATGCTCATCACCAATAAACGAGGGACAGGCTTTTCTATTTGGTCGCCTTGATTATATGAGTCATAAACTCGATAGGAGGGTGATAAGCGCACATTGAACATCAACATTTCGTTAGATGGCAATCCACGCAAGGTACGCCCATAATCTACCATATGCTTTTTCAGGCGTTGCTCCAATACCGTGTAGGCTTCTGTTACTACTTTTTTATACGCTTTTCTCTCTTTTTCACGTTTAGCACGACGCTCTTTATCCGAAAGTTTAGAGTCAGTCCTCTTCAACATTCCTCCCTCAATTACATAGTTCTCAGTGGTTATATAAGCCCTACGCCTTCTTCTTTTTCTATGAGGTTTGCCCAAACGCAAATCGTAGATCACTCCAAACCCCTTGAGGTAAGTATAAGTAGAACGATTATCACGATGGTAATTCAACCGATCATCAATATTGTCATTACTGAATACTTCATCCAGAATCCTCCTAAATACGTTGAACTGGATGCGGTCTTTTTGGTCTATTTTCAAGGACGATACCGCTATTTTTTTACCTAAATCCTTTCCTCGACTCGCTTTGGCATCTCCATATTTCACCGATACCATGAATGAGTTTTGGCCTATTTTCTCAGGGTAAGTTCGGAATAACCGGTCCATATTCAATACCCGATCATAGGTCACTACGATTTTGTCGTTGTCCGACAACTGGCTCAACAGGGTGCTATAATCACTCAAAAAAGTTTTGATAAGCCCCAAAGCTTTCTCTCTTCGTCCATTGATTACACTGTCAATGCTAATTCCTTGTACTTGTCTTACTTTGCGTCTCTCTGCATTAATTATGACCGGGGTCGATCGTCGCGCCCATTTGTCCAGTAGCCAATATACTACATCCCCAGTTTTGTATTTATCAATGTTGAGTACCTTTACCCGGCCTCCCATCACACTCTTTTTGCCCTCCGAATTGGTATACACCACTCCATCAATAATATTGTTAAAGAACAATTGAGGTACTCTAAACAACACGCCATAGTTGGGCACATAGGTTCCTCTAATGCGACTGGTGTTTTCTACCATGTATAAGCTGTATCGCCCGTCTTCGCGCGAACTACGGAAAAGCTCCGCCAGAATTTTCTCCGCCACTTTAATGTCCCGGTTCATACGCTCTTCGTCTATTTTCTGAGCGTTCGTAGTTTGTATTCCCAATAGTGTGGCCGAGATCACCGCCACGATAAAAAATCTTATACTTTTGAATGTTTTCATGTTTTCTTTAGTTCTTTCTTTTGGTTTCTTGTGATCTTAAGTAACGCGTTCGCAATAACTGTCCGATTTAGATTTATTCCTCTTCGTTCCTTTTTAGCCTTTGGCAGAGCTCGGCACAGCGTAGCTGTAGCCATCGGTTTTGCCCATAGCGCTGCTATGAGCGCAAAACTTGTCCTGTAAGGAACTCTGAGGTTTAACTTTGAGTAATTTCATTAAAACTCGACACTTATTTTGAAAACGTCACTAAAAAGGATCAAATCATGTTTTCAATTTGTATTAGTGAACCTACTAAAATAACTTGTACCACTATACTTTATCTCTTGCGGTAATATTGAGTCAATTTATTTTTTTCCGCTTCACTAGTACTTGATTAGTTTTATTTGACTTTTGGCACTTTCCTCATTGATTTTTCCCGACTTAAGCCCTTGTAGTACTGCTCCTTTTACCGTTACCAATACACTCCTTGGTACTTGGGAATCATCGGTAGTATACCAATGTTTGGGCATTGTAAAGTGTAAAGCCAATGTTTGGCTAGGGTTCAAACCTTTGAGCAACTTTCCATAATTAATGATGTGTTGCTTGATTTCTTGTTCAAATACCTGATAAGCCTTTTGATTCTCTTGCTGTCTTTTGGCTTTAATCGCGTCATAATTTCCGCTTTGCCGCGCTCGAATACTATCCGAATCTACCACTTCTCCTTCAACCACCCGTATATATCTTTCATCTCCGCTGGTATTTACCTGAGCCACAAAGTTTACACTGTATAAAATCCCAAATTTATCCAGAGAAAGGTAATTGGCCCCGCCGTAGCTATAAAAAGAGGTAGATACACTACGACGGTATAATCCTTTGAAAACTCCTGACATCACCTGAAAATTCGGATCTCTTTTTTTAACCTGTATTTCTTGAATGTCTGCTTGGTTCTTGTTTTGTAACCAAGTCTTTTTGGTAATGCTTGCCTTGATTTGGTCAGGCATTTGGAGCTTTTTCCTGCGCTCATCGCTATAATAATAGCTATTGTATCGGGTCGGATAGTTGTAAATCAACTCAATGCGTTCGTTTTCGGGTAACTGATTCATGATATCAGTCGCCTGAGCCAAAAATTGTTGCATCGTTTCTTTGATTGACTTCTTTCGAGCCATAATAACGCTATCTCGGTCTACCAAATGGTATTGGTAACTATCGCGATTGTTTGACCGAATGTAGTATACCCGATCACGATGATTGTATTGGCTTGAAGTCAATCGCATGCGTGCCCGGTTTCCCACTTTAATGTATAACTCTCCATTTTTGCGATTACGTTTTACCCGACGGCTTCGGATACCCAACCTCATTCGATGCAACTTAAGTACCACACCATAACCAGGAATATATACTCCTCTGGTCTTGTATTCTTGGTTAAAATAAATGTACCCATCGCCTAGGTAATAGTGGCTTTCACCTAGGTTTCCAATTACTCGGCTGAGTTGTTGAGATGCCTTTGCAAGGCTTGCGCCCATCTTGCGTTCGTCTACTTGGGCCCGGGCCAGCTCTTGACCACATAATCCTAGTATTAGGCTTAGGGTCAGTAGCCTCCATATTGATTGCTTATTCATAATTTTTTCTTAGGTTATATGGTGAATTAATGTTGTAATATCTTGCCTAATTCGTCAGACAGTCTTATCGTCGGTTTTTATCATCTTTTTTGTTGGCTTGGCTCTGATTTACCCGCTCAATTACCCGAGCCAGCAAGCGGTCACTCTGTATTTGTTGGCTCTTGGTGCGATTGTCTAAATTACTGATGGTGCGATTGATATTTTTGAGGTCACTATCACGCTGATCATCCATAAAACGAGCGTAGTCAGCAATGGCCCGTCCTACATAATCGCGTTGGTCTTTGTTGGACAAACGAATCAGTTCTACCATCGTTTTCAGGTTGTCTTTCTTTAGGTTATCCAACATCATTTGTACCTCCGTTACCGTAAAACCATTCCCTTCGCCTGATGTCTTCTTGGTTTTTTGAGCATTCAGCACTTGCTGGTTTTGTATCCTCATTTTTTGCTCTAAGCTACCCAGTTTTTGGGTAAAATTGTCACCATAGTTTTTCAAGTAAGCCGACAATAGCTTTTGTACTTCGTCCTTGTCTACCTTTTCTCGGATGATGGTTGGTTTTTGGGGGTTGGCTTGCGAGGAACGAGAAGGGGGAGTATCGGCTCCAAAGCTAATCGCAAAACCTTCGTTCCCTCCTGACTTAATCTGTAGGTTGGTCAATGCCCCCATCAAAAAAATCAATACAATGGCTGCGGCAATACCTATCATTGTGCGGGCAAACCTCATCGTAATCAATTTTTCTTTAGGTTTTGTAGTTGCACTAGAAGCAGCTTCTGAATGCCACGCTGCCGTTGTGGGCATTGATTGCTCGCTGCTGTTGGTCATCAAAACCAATGGTTGCTCTACCTTTTGGTCGCCCAACAGCCCCATAATACCACGGGTACTTTGCAAACCTTCCAATTCGGCTTTTGCTTCAGGGTTTTGTTCCAGATATGCTTCCACTTTTTTGTGTTCGGCTCCCTCTAACTCTTCATAGAGGTAGGCCATCAAAGTAGCTTCGTCTGGTATATATTTATTATGATTCATAGTGTATAGTTTCTTTGTTAATGTTCCACTTTTGCAAAATTTTTCGGAGCGCATTCAACCCATAATACAAACGCGACTTGGCCGTGTTTTCGGAGATGTTTAATGCATCGGCAATTTCTCTAAACTTGAGTCCCTCATATTCTTTCATAATGACTACAATGCGCTGTTCCTCGCTCAACTCTTTGAGAGCTCGCTGCAGCATTTGAGTCAACTCGTTTTTTTGGTATTGTTGATCTGGGTTGGCAAAGCGATTGTTGTCCTTCTCGAACTTCCCCCAAGGGGTCGTATCTTCCTCGTCTTTTCCACTCGCTTTGAACAACGACACTGTCCAACGACGCTTGTTGCGGCGATCTTCTTCATGGCATTTGTTACTCGCAATGCGGTACAGCCAAGAACGGAAGCGATCGACTTGCTCCAGTTTTTTTAGGTTTTTGTAAACCGCGATAAATGTACTTTGGGTAATCTCCATGGCCATGTCGTGATCGGCAAAGTATTTAAAAGCAAAGTTATAAATACGATTGTGCCACAGATTCACTAAATGGTTAAATGCTTTCTCATCCCCATTACGCGCCTTACTAATCAACACTTCGTCATGCACCATTTGCATTGTTTATATCGTTTTTTAAGTGCTCAGTACTCAATTTTGCTTATTTTTTTGGGTTTCTGTAAGTGAGATGTCAGGGTTGAAAAAAAAGTTTTAAATCGTAGGAAAAAAAATTGTAATTTAGAGCATATTGTCCACTTTATCAATTACTACAATGATCAAACTTCATTTACTTACAACTTTCACTTATATCATAATCACCTGTTTATCAAGCAATTGCACTCAACCCAAATCTACTCAGGCCACGGTAACTTCACCCGAGGATACTTTGGTACAAATTCCGAATGAATGGGTTGAAAAATTAAGAAATTCGTCGAAGCCTGCCCATGAATTGATCAATGAATTTGAAGCATTACTATATCCAGAACCAAAAGGTAAGCTCATAAAAAGAAAAAGTACTGATGATTTACTGCTCAAGCCTACTTTCATCAATGTTGACCATTCTCCCGAAGAGGAACTGCTATTATGGATCGGACACGCTGAATTCAGTGAGTTTGCCGTGATCAAACAAATCAAGGGGCGTTGGTACTTACTGTACAGTAAAATACATAGTACTTGGCAAAACGCGCCCAAGTTGAAAATAGGTGACGCTTTGTCAAAACAAACTCCTAAAGTATTGAAAACTTGGTAAAACTTTAAAAATGTTATTTTTGTATTTTTTATTTTC
>CALDJV010000779.1 GCA_937899305.1 uncultured Cytophagaceae bacterium | reverse complement strand
CCGCCTTCGTTGGTGTCTCCACAAACGAAAAAAGTAGTATGATCCTGTTTATAATATATCTTACATTCTTTGAGAATTAAAAAGGACCCAAAATGGATTGGATGCGCATATATATTGAGGAAGAACAGAAAGACTTACGACGGACGCTCGGCGATATTATTAAGGCCCGTATTCTGAGGTTTATGTCAAATGAGCCAGTCACAGCCGATCAATTTGCCGAATTAGAATACCTGATACTGTATCATGATGAGCGAGTGCTCTGGAAAAAATATGGAGCAACCTTGCCAGAAGCTACGAAAGCCCGTTGGTTAGATATAAACCTGAGGATACGTCGTTATCATTCAGTTGATGAAGTACAAATGCCTTTTTATTTGATGAATCCTGAAACTACAGATCCAAGAATCGATAAGTCTTTTTTGCATGATCAATTACTTTGAATTTTGGGTGGACTAGATCATAAATTTAGAAAGTATCGGCTAAGGGCCAAGCATATTTTTGAGTTTCTAACCCCTGGTTTTAAAAACTTTTCGCCCAGTTTAAGATTCATCATTATTGAACTACTGGCAACCAAAACGGATGCTGAGAATATTACGCAGGTGAATGGATTGCTGTTTCATAATGTAAATCTGTTGGATACAAGGTTGACCAATTTATTTGTGGAGGCCCAGTTAGATAAAGACTTAGTGACCCCAAAAATGGCCATTGGTTACTTGAAAAGGTTTATACTTATGAGCCCAAACAATGAGCAAAGGCTGAGAACAAAGGTACTTACTCTAAAAAAAGGAGCCTATATTTTAGCAAGGATTAGGACAACCAATTAATATGAGCAGAGAAGAAAAAATACAACTTTCGTTAACCAGTGAAAACAGCCATTTGGTAAAAATACCATTGGGCCAGGGGAGTTTTGCTATTGGGGAAGAGGGAATGGATGCCAAGAAATTTGATGTGCTGGTAGCACCTGGTTTGCCTATCAACTGGGATTGTTTCAACACTTTTTTTACGGGGAGTGGATCCACCAAGGCCCACCTTTTTCCTTATGGCGATTGGCCACGCTTTTTTTATTATTGGGGTAATGATGCCAATTTTATCACTTGGTCTGAAAAAAGAGCCATCGAGCAATTTACCTGGAGCCCCAGCAATCCCCCAGTAGCCGACTTCACAAAATCAAATATTGACAGGTTAATCATCAATGTCGAGCAAAGCGAACTTGAATTGCAGTTAGGAGTACATCGTTATTTTTGCCTTACCGGAAATATTGCCCAAGCAAAGATAAGCCAAGTCAATAAAATAGATACCTTGTCGCTGGTGCCTAAAGTTGTAAAAAAGGGTCAGCCACCTTATCAATTGCCCGTATTTGATGCTTTTCAAGAAATAAGCACATTGGAGGTTGAAGTAGGGCCATTGGGGCAGCCACTAGATTGCGAAAGCTTGTTGCAGTTCAAAAAACTCACCGACTTGAGCCTGTCTGGGAATCTGACCAACCTGCATTGCCTGGAGCAATTGTCAAATTTAGAAAGCTTGGCCATCAGGTACGCGCCTCACCTGGAAGGACTCCCCACGTTGCAAGTATGGCCACAATTGAATTCATTTATTGGATGGAACATTGAGGAGAACAAAGGGAAACTTCTGCGGCGTGAAGTGAAAGCGTTAGCACAGGCGCGTATGATGGGGCATACCTCGGTATCAAAACTGAGAAAGTCAATTTGGTTTACCACCGAGTATGGAATCCCATTTGATGCGTGGAGTGGTAAAAATGCCAAAACCGCGGTAAAAGCTTACAAAGATGCTGTGAAACAACTTAAGAAGGCGAAAACGGAAACGGAAGCGAAGGATGTATTGACTACATTTGCCCGTATTTTTAATGAATTGCCCCAAATAGAAACCACCGAACGTGAAAACATTGCCGAGGCGGTGGAACAATTACGACAAGTCCCCTCCGTAGAGATTGATGCCCAGAAAGCAAATCAATGGTTTGATGAAGTAAGGGATTATTAATAGAAATTACGCTGTTTTTGAGTGTCTGGCTCAGGAACATGTTCAAAATAAGTGTCCGGTTTTGGCAAAATTACTTGAAGTTAGACGAAGTACTTTTTGCAGGCATAGCCATCGCTATGGCTAAAAAAAGTAATGAAGTATAGCAAAAAGAAATGAAGCGAAAACGGTCAATTATTGCGGACACGTTCCTTAATATTTTGAAACAAAAACATAAAATCCTGACAGGTTTTCAAAACCTATCAGGATTAAAATCATCGATTACAAAGAAGATTCATTTAAATAGTGAAATGTAATTAATTACTTCACCAATTTCTTTTTCACCTCTTCTATTTTAGGAGTATCGTTATGATGCCACTTGCCCTTTACAGTACCATCTTGTAGTAGTATCAATCCAGGGTTGGCCCGCACCATCGTTTTCAACACCTTTTTGTCCACAAAAGCATAAGGTACCGCCAGTTGTACTTGATGACGAAACTGCTCTACTTCTTGCTCACCAGCGGCGGTCAATATCATGGGGCTGATTTGGGCCTGACGCAATGCTTTGACCAATTCATTGATCTTTGGGTAAGCATCCAACGCGGTTTTGGCAATTTTTTTCCCTTTTTTGATTTTGGCTATTTCGGGAATAATGATGAAAAACTTTTTACCAGTCAGGGTCTGAGCGGTGATGTCGGCATTTTGAGCGTTAAATACTTTGTAATCAGTAATCTTAGGCTGTGCTTCAGGGTTCAGTAATGGCTTATCCAGCTTTACAAACTTAAACTTGGTAGTATCAGCGTATTTTTTCCAATTTTTAGTAAAATCATCTTTGCCAATTTCAATGTCTTTTTGGGCTTGTAGGTCTTTGTAAATGTAGACCTCAGGTCCATACTTGAGTTTTTCTTTGGGTTTCATGTTTTGAGGCAAATTGGCGCCCACTTTGTAAGCTCTGAAATCCTTGATAGGCAAGTGACGAATGGCATATAACCCCAAGGCAATACAACCAATGGTAGACAATATGGCGATAATGGAACCCTGGCGAGGAGACAATAACGGGGGAATTTTATTGCGCTGAGTCAGCAACCAAACGATCAGAGTGGTCAGTACGACATCTTTCATAAAGGACTGGAAGGGAGTAAGCGGGATGGCATCGCCAAAACAGCCGCAATCTTTGACTTTGTCGAAAAACCAGGAATAAAATGTAAGAAAGGTAAAAAAGACAATCAAGCCAAACAAAGACCAAATGGTGGTTTTGGGACGATGGTGGAGCAACATATTGACCCCCAAGACTACTTCCAATACGGTAAGTACTACGGCCAATACAAGGCTAAAGGGGGCGAGGATATCCCATAAACCGCTCAAAGAGCTGAGCGTAGGGTCGGCTTTGAATACCGTAAAATATTCTTCGAGTTTTATTTCGGTGCCAGTAGGATCATTGAGCTTGATTAATCCAGAGAAAATAAACAAGCCTCCTACTATAAAACTAATCAACCTGGTAACAATTTTCATAACGGAGATTTATATTTAGCGAACAAGCTTTTTGCACAAAGCAGTGATCTCTTTATATTGTGCTTTGTAGTAACATGCTTGACAAGCAAAAATCTTGAATGGAAACGAAAGGTACAATTTTTTACTCAAAAAAAATACTGAATCTGCAAGGGGAGCTGTTATCATTAGATGCTCCAGTGGTGATGGGGATTTTGAACATTACTCCTGATTCATTTTATGATGGGGGGCAATATAACTTGCCAAGCCAGGTGCTCGACAAGGCCACTCAATTGGTCAATGAAGGCGCCAAAATATTGGATGTAGGTGGTTATTCGTCGCGTCCGGGGGGAGATCACATTTCAGAAAAAGAAGAAATAACTCGGGTAATACCTGCAATTCAAGCTATTGCTGAGGCATTCCCTGATACGGTCATTTCGGTAGATACCTTTCGAGCTGGGGTGGCTCGAGAAGCAGTACAGGCCGGAGCCCATATCATCAACGATGTTTCGGGAGGGACTCTAGATGCTGAAATGTATGCCACGGTAGCCGATCTGAAGGTGCCCTATGTGTTGATGCATATGCGTGGGACTCCTCAAACCATGACTACGCTCAATCAATACACACATTTGGTTTATGAAGTCCTGCAAGACTTACAACAAAAAGTAGCGCAATTGCGTGCGCTGGGGGTACACGATGTCATCATTGATCCTGGTTTTGGATTTGCCAAAAACATCGGGCAGAATTTTCATTTGATGGAACACTTGGGTATCCTAAAGGCACTCGGGTTGCCTGTTTTGGTGGGCGTTTCTCGCAAGTCGATGATTTACAAAACATTGCAGACAACGCCTGACGAGGCGTTGAATGGAACCATTGCGTTGAATACTATAGCGCTGCAAAAAGGTGCCAATATACTGCGCGTACATGATGTAAAGGCCGCGGTTGAGACCCTGAAAATGGTGGGAAAACTCAATGAGTATAAAGAAAAAGGCGAGTGGAAATAGGCAGTAACAATGAATTGAAATATCATTTTTCGGCAAAGATGACGAAAGCCTATCCAGGAGATGTCAGGGTTTTTATTTCTCGAATGATCCCTATTTTGATAGATTTTTATGGTTATCCTTTGGGGTTTTACAAAGAGCTCGCGGTAGACTGCTTTTGTTGGCGATCTATGTATACTCGTAGCGAAGAAACGCTCATTGGCGAATCAGACCAGCCAAGGGTAGCACTGACAAGAAATGTATTTGGCGAATTGCAGTACACCGATGAATGGGAAACATCTAGTTTAGAGTTGTTCGATTTTTGCCCACCCAATATAGACGATACAGTATATCTCAGAATAGGTTGTGCAGAAAGTTTTTTAGGGACTGATACGGGGACACATCAATGCGAAATCCACCTGAAAACGAATGCGTCATTGCTGTATCAATCATTGCTGGAAGCTTTAGATAAAATTTTCAAAAAATTTAAAAATGCCCATATTGAGATAATTCGCAAACCAAATGGACCCTAAGCTTCGTACCTTAGGAGCGAGGCGTGATATAAATTTAGCATAAAATCACGGAATGCATCTGGAATAGTTGGGTATACCGCTCATCCTGTTCTATATTTACAATTGAGACTGACCGTAGTATATGATATTTCTGATTTCCATAGGCTTTTTGGACATGAGTTTTGCCGACATTCTAGATATTTTGTTGGTGAGTTTTATCATGTACCAACTCTACAACCTCGTAAAGGGCAGTGTTGCTTCTCGTATTTTATTAGGGGGAGTAGCTGTGTACGCACTTTATCTATTGGTTTCGGCCTTGGGTATGGAAATGTTGAGCACCATTTTAGGGCAATTTATGGGAGTAGGGGTGCTGGTCATCATCATTTTATTTCAGCAGGAAATTCGAAAATTCTTACTGGTAATCGGAAAGGCAACCCCTTTTGGAGAATACAGCTTTTTGAAAAGTATTTGGAGTAAGGGCTCTTCTTCAGCCGAAAATAAACAAAAGATTACCGCAGTGGTAGAAGCCTCTCAGGAAATGTCGGCCTCACTTACCGGAGCTTTGATTGTGTTTTCCCGGAGTTCGGAGCTTAAGTTTTATGCCGAGTCGGGCGATGTCATAGATGCTACCATCTCTAAACGTTTGTTGATATCTATTTTCCAAAAATTTAGTCCTTTGCACGACGGAGCAGTCATTGTAAGCCGGGATGGGCGTATTGTAGCAGCGCGTTGTATTTTACCAGTATCCGAAAACGACGAACTACCTGCATCGCTTGGCTTGCGCCATCGAGCCGCGATAGGGCTCACCGAAATAGCCGATGCCATTGTAGTAGTAGTATCTGAGGAAACCGGGCAAATGTCGATCGTACGCAATGGAAAGATTTATCGTAATTTGGACTCGGAAGCGATGACCCAACGACTTACTTTGCTACTGACCGAAGATACCGGAGTAGAAAAGAACGAAACCAAAACTACCGGGCAAGATACCCCTGCTGCGCCCAATGGAGCTTAAAGCAAGTGCTCATAAAATTGGTGACTCCTCAAATAATTGGCTCAGTATTTCAGTACGAGCTACCTCAAAATTTACCTATTCACAGACTATAATCATCACTAAATTAATTATGCTTATTTTTTTGACAGGAATGCCTGGGTCTGGCAAGACCTCTTTTGGACAACAACTTGCCGAACATTTGAAGTTGCCTATATGGGACATGGACGATTTGATAGAGCAAAAGGCACAAATGCGTATTCCGGCTATTTTTGAGCAACAGGGAGAAGCGCATTTTCGAGAACTAGAACGAGAGGTACTCCACGAAATTATTCAAAATAAAAGCGCGGCTGCAATTGTAGCTACCGGAGGTGGAGCACCCTGCTTTTTTGATAATATGGAGCGTATCAACCAGGCAGGAGTAAGCATTTATATCGACACACCCATTTATTTGATTGTAGAGCGAATGTTGCGAAAGGCTCAAGATCGCCCTTTGTATCAGCAGGAGACCCCTGAAGCCTTGCGCGCCAAGCTTACTCAGACCTTTTGGCAACGCAAAAAGTTTTATTGGCAAGCTCAAATTATCCTGAAAACCAAAGAAGCTTGAAATATTTTAGCAAAAAATAAACGATTATTAGCAATAATTGGTTATTTTTTTGTGAAGATTAGGTAATTAGGCATTAGTGAGCGGCAAGCATTTTGATTAAGAGGCATATTGCCCAAAAAATCAT
>CALDJV010000778.1 GCA_937899305.1 uncultured Cytophagaceae bacterium | reverse complement strand
GCAACCAGATATTACACCAAATTTGGATTACTTTATTTTTTCCGTTTTACTTAGTGAAGAAATCGAGATGACTTCGTACAATAAAAGTAAGAAAACCAATATTAGAAACTAATATCAACCTTTCAAACACTCCTATTTGCTTTTTACCAAAATGATTTGATCATCGTACATTTTTTCTAAAGTGGTGATGGCTTCATTCCAGGCCTTAAAATCCGTTTTTTTGATCTTACTTTGAGTCGTTACAATCACTTTGGTATAGGTAATCAGGTTTTGTTGTTGATTGAAACTTACTTTGATATGAAAAGCTGGATGTTTGATGTCCAATGGTTTGGGAAGGTGTTTTACTTGATACCCTTCTGGTATTTGCAACTCAACAATTGCCTTGCGGAAGACTTTTTCTCTTAAATCGAGGGCACTCAAGCGATTTTGTTTCACCTTGGCTTCCTTAAATTCTTTATAGAAATCCAAATCTATGTACATTTCACTGTCAAAACCAGCCACTCGATTATTGAGCTTCATTTGATAGTCAATGGTAAACTTTCCGGCGCGCTCATTGGGATCGCTAAATTGGAGGCTATCCAGGTGGCAATTTTTATCATCTAAATCTACCAAGAGCTGTACCAGTGTTTTGGTTTTTTTCTGTCCCGAGAAATTGAGGTAATACAAGACTTCTTTTTTTTGCTCTCCCTGATACGTATGATTGCCCCAACCTACCAGGCTTTCGCCTTGTACTATAAAGCGATGGGTGCGCATTACCCGATTGGCTGCGGGTTTGGCTACCGGGATGCGTTCCAACCAATATTTTTCTCCGTTCTCAATCAGCACTGGCCTATTTTGAATTCGCTCGGCATACTGGCCAAAGGGTATGTATTTTTCGGTAGCATCCAGGTAATATTTTTTATTGTTCAGTAACAGGGTACAAATCATGTGGTTGGCTACGGCAATAGAAGGCGTAGAATAGTCATACGCCAAGTGATTGGTACCAATCCAAGTAAGACGGGCATCGAATCCGGCAATTTTAAGCATATTTTTCAGCAGGTTGGCCATTCCCTTACAGTCACCATATTTTTTGGTGTATACCTTTTGAGCATCTTCGGGTTTAAAAGCAGCCACGCCATCTTCAAAAGCAATGTAACGGATATTGTCTTGTACCCAATAAAAAATTGCCTGCGCCTTTTGTTCAGGAGTATCCAAGCCCCTCAATAAATCATTGACTACTGGTTTGAGCGATTCCAATTGGTTATCTACCTGATTGGCCACTTGACGATACCACCTATACAAATCATCTATGGAACCCAACAACGGAGTGGTCTGATTGTTTTGTCTAAAACTTTTGAAAAGCACCAACAAATGGGGATAGGTATGGGTTTGCCCAGGCACGTCATCGTAGTGTTCAATAGGAGGAAGGGTACTGGCAGTAAAGACATAATATGTGCTGCCATCTGCTTGCACTGCTTTTTTTTGTTTAATGTCAAATCCCGCAAAATTATAAGCCTTGAGCTCTAGGGTAGCCCATTGAGGCACTTTAAAAGTGATTGTTTTTTTTGCTACAGGTAATTGATCTGTAAAAAATACTCGGGTAAAGTAACGTGGGTCATGGTAGTATTTGGTGAGTTGTAAACCTTGAGTATCTCCTTCATTTAGAAACCTGAAAGGGTAACGGCATACCTGAGCATCTGAATAAAATATGCCATCAGAATTATAATTTCCACAAGTAACGTCTTGTGGGTTGCTTAAAAAATGAGGGTCACCAATCCGTTTACCAGCATTGATTTCACTGTGTTGGTCATAAAAGGCATAGCGAGATATTTTGCCAGACCTAAGGGCCAAATAAGTTTCTTTGCTTTGTTCAATGACCTGAGGCAATTGTTTTTTTTTATTGAACTCCATCGTGTAGGTTATCTCAGCACTAAGTACAACTGCCTTTGATTTGGGGTACTGCTCTTGTTGCGCTTTGATTAATTCATCGTGATTGGTAGTTTGAGCAAAAACGACCCAATGGATGCTACATAGGGCAAATAAAACAATAAAGACAGGAATGCTTTTTTTTATCATCAAATGGCTGCGTTTTTAAATTTAGAAGATGAGATCGCTTCTTGGAATGCCTGGCAATATACTAGAGTTGCTCAAAGGACATAAACAGAATGTTCTTCAATGCTTTAAACATGGATACGGGGATAAAAGTTGGCCATTTGTGCAAACTGAATTTATTGGTTAGCTTGCACCTAAATTTTTTGAAGTCCATGAGCACACAATCCCAAGAAAAATTATTGCAGGAATTTGAAGCCTCTGACAAGGCTACCTGGATACAAAAAGCCATCGAAAAACTCAAAGACAAGGATTTTCAGGCGCTGAGCTCCTCTACCTATGAAGGTATCACACAGCAACCTTTTTATACCCCCGAAGATAAGGTAAACACCGCCTTGACTTCGGCTGATTTTAGCCATCAGGCCCAATGGCAAAATCGTGAAATTGTTCATTTTTTTCCTTGGGTAGACAACGAAAACGACATCTTGGTAGAAGATGCCCCCCGCTTGACTGAAGAAGCCAACCGTTTGGCCCAAACTGCCTTGGCCAAAGGAGCTGATTCGGTATACTTTGATTTGTTTGGGGTAGATGCTTCCATTATTGATTTTGGAGTATTGTTGCAAGGCATCGATCTGATTGAGCAACCTTTAGGGTTTACGTTTGATGGACGTACCGAAGGATTCATTGGCCAAATGGAAGATGCGGAATGGATGGGGGTGATTGATTATGATTTTTTAGCTAATTGGACCATCAGTGGGTATTACCATAATACTGTTTTTGAAGATTTGGCCGAATTGATTCATTATACACATCATCGGCCCAAAGTAAAGGCCTTGACGATTAATACGACCAACTTACACAATGCTGGAGCCAATGCAGTACAGGAACTGGCTTTTGGGTTGTCTACTCTGGTTGAGTATTTACATCAGTTGACTGATTTAGGCCTTGACTTACCATTGCTCCTACGAAATGTAGAATTCTCAATGGGCACAGGTAGCAATTATTTTATGGAAATGGCTAAATTCAGGGCCTTACGCTTGCTTTGGAAGCAAATATTGCAAGGATATAAAACACCCCAGCAACCGCTTTCTATTCACGCTCAAACTGCTACCTGGAACAAGACCATTACCGATGTCAACGTAAATATGTTACGAAGTACTACCGAAGCCATGTCAGCGGTGATTGGGGGGGTAGATGCTTTGAGTGTGTTGCCTTACAACGATTTTTTTACCGAACCTGATGATTTTGCCCGACGCATTGCCCGTAATGTGTCTACCTTGCTCAAAGAAGAATCATATTTAGATAAAGTAGTGGACGCCGCGTCAGGAGCTTATTACATAGAGCACTTGACTAAAGAGCTGGCTCAAAAAAGTTGGGATTTGTTTCAGCAAACCGAAAAACGAGGTGGATTTATCAAAGCTTTTAAAGCGGGCTTTGTACAAAATGAGATTGAAAAAATTGCCAACCAAAAAATCCATCAAGTAGAAACGGGCCAGGATGTGATGGTAGGAACCAATAAGTACGAGAATGCAAATGAAAAAATTGATAAAGTACCAAAAGATACCTCTCAGGAAGTGCAAAGTGAAGTAAAGTTGTTGAAATTGAGGAGGTTATCGGAAGGAGTGGAACAAAAAAAGTTAGAAAAATAGATGCCCATCGATCGCATAACGAGAAACAATTCACAGAAAAAGACAAACTAAACCCGGTTATTATTGTGGTTGTTCGTTGGATCGCTTAATTTTAAATTTTGAATGGGTAAGTAATCGCCAATGAGTTGTTTTTATGAGTAATTCTTTGGCTTTATGTCGATAAGTTTACCTTTAATTCTGTGTATTAGTAGATTAATTTGGCAGTTGGGGATTTTTTTAGTATGATTGACTTTAGGTTAAAAAAATGTTCCCTTCTTTAACCACACTTAAACAAATGAGCAACACACCAGGAAATATTCTTAAAAAGATAGAAAAAGCCCAGGAAGAGCAAGCAACTGATTTATACCTGTATTGGCACCCGGAGCTTACTGAGTTCCCTGAAGAAGTTTTTGCCTTAGAACAACTAGAGGTACTCCGAGTGGGCGGGAGTTTCGAAGAAAACTGTACTATTGAAGTTATTCCAGACGAGATAAAATCTCTAAAAAATCTCAAAGAACTGCATTTTGGCTTTGCCCAATTAACTACTTTGCCCGATGCTTTGTTGGAGTTGAAAGATCTGAAAGTGCTGAGTTTGCCCGGTAACTTGTTTACTGAAGTGCCTGAGCAAGTGATGAAAATGACCCAATTAGAATCTTTGTCAGTAGCTGCCAACCTGTTGGAAAGTTTCCCAGAAGATATGAGTGCTTTCAAGGATTTGAAAGTATTGGATATTTCGGGAAATGATTTAGACAGTATACCAGCGAGTGTTTTTCAGTTAGAAAATTTAGAAGCCCTGTATTCTAATTTTAACTTGTTGACTGAGATTCCTGGCGATATTGGTAAGGTAAAATCGTTGAAAGAATTGCAATTGATGTACAATGACATATCTGCGATTCCTGACGAATTGATGGCACTTCCTAGAATTGATCAGATCAATATGTTGTGCAACCCAATTGAGAGCCTTCCAGAAAGCATGTCTACTTCTAACCTCAAATCTATGGCGTTGAACATAGAAGACGAGGAAGCCAAAGTGATGATGAATGACATGAAGGTAGGACGGGCGTTGATTTATGGAATGCGGGAACCCAGCAAGGCTTCTGAGAAGTATTTTAGACAAATAAGATACCCCAAGATCGACAATGTACCCAAAGACATCATTCGCCAAGGTACCCAAGCAGTAAAAGAGTTTTTGTTAAATCTTGACCTGGACGATCCCTCTTTAAAGATTGATATCGACATCGATGAAGAAATGAACCTCTAAGGGATGATAAAAAATAATTTTTCGATTTCATAAGTTGGAAATAGCCACTTTGTTAATCAAAAATTTTCGTCTGTGGACTATGGACTGTCGTCTGTGGACCAAAGACGAACCCTAAACTTAAAGTCAAAACGAAACTTTATTTTTACGAATTACCAAGTAGAGTTACAAAAAATTAACTATACTCTAAATTTGATAGATGTTTAATAGATGCACGCCTGCAAAGGCGTGCATTTTTTTATGTTTGTTGATCAATGGCTACGCCCTTTATTCATGAGGTCCACCTCCTCAAAAGCCTTTTCTAAGGCGTATAATATTGACAATTGAAAAGGTGAAGTATCAACTTTAAAATATTTTTTGAAATAAAGTTAAAGGCCTCTTTCAAAGCTAAAAACCCTCCTTTTGACCCCCTGAAGTCCCTCACTTTAAAATATTTTTTTCATTTGATTTGCCCACATAAATAGCAAGGATTTTCATTTTTCCCCTGCAATCTTGCGTATATTTGTATAAAGGGTTAGCAAAAGAGTATAATATTAACAAAAAATCACGTACTAGCCTCAAAACATACAACATAATTCTAAATATCAATACCTAATAAAAATCCTTTGTAAGATAGATAAAACTGGGAAGGATATAAAATAGAAACACAATGAAAAACAACTGAAATGACAATAAGTAATTATCAAACTGAATTTTTTCTTTAACATTTTGAACACTCATAATTTTACTCGCACTATGAACAATTTAGCATCAGAATTTATCTGGGAAATTAATTCTTCTAACACAACTCGCAAGCGTAACAAAAAGAGTACTCCAAAAAAAAGTACTGGCAGCAACTACTCGTCTTTGAAAGAGGAATTGGTGCAGTTTAAAATCGAAATGCGAAATCGAATGAATCTTTTGGAAGATGAAGTTGATTCGCTGAAAGTTGAAAACGAACAATTGCGAAACGAAATCAAGGTTTACAGTACCATTATGAGCGAAATACAAAATTCGTGGACCTAAATTCAGGAAATTTAAGTGATCTACTTTTTCAATAATTTTCTAATACACACTATTTCGTAACTATCTATATTTCAAAGTGAAAGATGATAGTGGAGGATGGGCTTTCAAGGAAGCTTACCAACTATCTTATATGCAAGTACAAATTTTTTAACACTACAACACTCATTTTTAAAAACGACTACCCAACATCATTGACCACAAAACAAAAAGAAAAATCCGAATTGTTCATCTAATTGGGATTTGTTTGTATGGGTATCCTTCACCAGGGTGTCAAACTCTAACTTGCAGTTGTGAATACCTTGGAAACCTCGAGATTGTTGATCTCGAGGTTTTTTTTCGGTTTTGTTTATGAAAAAATAACCATCATCCTATAAATGCTATGACTGATATTCCAAAAGATACGTTATGGAAAGGAATCATTGAAGATTTGTTTGAGGACTTTTGCCATTACTTTTTCCCAAAGTGGGCCACTCAAATAGCTGATTTTACCAAACCACCCGAGTTTTTGGACAAAGAATTGGACGAAATTTATCCTGAAGAATCCCCTACGAAACGTTATGCCGATAAATTGGTGAAAGTGTTTACCAAAGCGGGTACTACTCAGTGGATTTTAATTCACATTGAGGTACAGGGATACAAAGACGCCCACTTTGCCCAGAGAATGTTTATCTATTTTCAGAGAATTTTGGATAGATACAAACACAAGGTCATGGCCTTGGCGATTTTGACTGACGATGATCCAAATTTTCGCCCTCAACGATACGTTTATCAATATGGACAAACGCGCAATACGTATGAGTTTCCATTCTTTAAAATACTAGAAAAAACCGAGCAGGAACTACAAGTTTTGAACAATCCTTTTTCCATTGTCATGCTGACTGCCAAAAAGGCCCTGAGCAAACAAAATTTGGTTGATCACCAGCAAATTATCTGGAAAAGATCGCTGGTGGTGGCTTTAAAAGAGGCAAATTATCCGGATAAGAAAATACGTAGAATATTGCATTTCATTCGTTCTTACGTTAAATTTAAAGAGGACGATCGTTTAAGTAATTTAGATAAGGAAATACAAATCATTTTTAAACAAAGACAAAATATGGGTATCGAAGAAGCCATTAGAGAAGAATATAGGAAGGCTGGCCTAGTCGAGGGAGCACAAAAAAACCAGATCAGGAGTATTCAAAGGGCTTTGCAACAAGGAAAGTTAAGCTTAGAAGAAATCGCCGACTTGTTTGAGGTTTCGGTAGATTTTGTGCGACAGGTGCAAAAGGATATGTTGTAATCACAAAGACTTGTAAAAACATGGGTATCGAAGAAGCCATTAGAGAAGAGTATAGGAAGGCTGGCCTAGCCGAAGGAGCACAAAAAAAAGAGATCAGAGGTATTCAAAGGGCTTTGCAACAAGGGAAGTTAAACTTGGAAGAAATCGCTGATTTGTTTGAGGTTTCGGTAGATTTTGTGCGGCAGGTGCAGAATGAGCTGTTCTAAGGGTATCAACACCTGTATATTTTTATTGCTCGTTATTTCAATTTTGAGGTCCTAATATTTTGTTTATTTTTTCGTTTCCAGCAGTAAATAAGTATCATTCTTAAACATGCATTGTTATGAAAAATGCCGCAAAATACCTGGTATACCCCATTTTATTAGTTGGATGCATCTCTTTGATTGCCCTCACCTTTTATTATCATTGGCATTTAACCACAGCACTTTTTATCGGAGGTGGATTGGCATTGATTTACCTGAGCTTGCTCGAGCGGTATATGCCCCAATACACCGATTGGAAACAAGTAAAAACGGACTGGAAGTTTGATATTCCCTTCTTTATTTCGGGTAACGTGATGGGACCATTGGCTCAGTTTTGTGCAATTAGCGTAGCCATTCAAATAGATACCCATTTTCGTCTTACCTCCACCTTGGCCAATTTACCTTTGCTGGCTGCCATCCCCTTGGCCCTGTTACTGGGCGATTTTTTTGCTTACTTATTGCATCGCCATAGTCACGGTTTTCGGTCTGAGACCTTACTCCATACGTTTTTATGGAAAGTACACAGCATTCATCATTTGCCCAATAAACTATACACCCTCAACAATGCCCGATCGCATCCCCTCAATGTATTTTTAGCAGTGTTTTTTCGGCTTACTCCCATCTTATTATTAGGTGGAAACGCAGAGATTATTTTTGCAGTAGGGGTATTTGAAGTAGTGATCAACTATGCGGCCCATGCAAACCTGGCCGTCAAAACTGGTTGGCTCAACTACATCTTCATTACCCCAGATTTACACCGTTATCATCACAGTAATCAACGCAAACCGTGCAACTTTGGCAATGTAGTGGTGTTTTGGGATTTTGTGTTTGGTAGCTTGTACATTCCCCGTAAAAAAGTGATTCCTGCTCAGGAGATAGGTGTATTTGAGGAGGCAAATTATCCCAAAAAATTTTTCAAACAATTGCTTTTTCCATTCTCAAAAACCAAACGTACCATTCAAAACCGTACACTTTTTAATATTTGTTTATACTTGACTTTTTCGCTGGTTTT
>CALDJV010000777.1 GCA_937899305.1 uncultured Cytophagaceae bacterium | reverse complement strand
TTGTCTAGTTTGAGTTGGAGCTCTTCGGGATAAATCGGCACCAAATTATAGAAATATATGGAATAATGAGGTAACTTCAGCTGCTGAAACCCATCGTCGAACAATACCGGAGGCAGCAACACAAAAGAACAAAACCGAGTGTAGTCAATAAAAGGCTGATTGCCATCTGGGATGGTGTGCCCTTGCCCCAGCCAGGTTTGATATTGGTGCGGAAAACGGGCCAAAAACTTGAGCCACCAAATGGGCCAGTAAGGTTGTCCATCACCTGTATTCTGATCCTCATCAGTATGGTTCAATGCCTGATCTACTGGCCAACTAGAGGGTAAACTCAAGCAAAGCTCGATGTGAGCTCGATCTTTGGCCGCGTCGGGAGTATGCATGGGCAAATCGCTCATCCCACTTGTTACCAAAGTATGAAAGGGTCGTTCAGGAGTAGGCTCCACCCAATATACATCTACATGCACATAGGTCGATACCAATTCGTGATACACTGAGGTAATATTACCCACATAATGGGTAATGTGTACTCCAATTTCGTCGGTATGGGGTGTCCCCTTGGCAGGTGCAAGTGGGTCAGGAGTCAAGTCGTCGTAACGGTAAATAAAACCACCTGATTTAGCATTTTCCATCATTGTTTGATTTTACAGTTAGAAGCCAGCTTGCCAAAGTACTTTGGTCAAGAAGTTAAGATAAATATAGTTTTTATACTCATCCTTGTGTGCTCAATCCTCCTATTTTCCTTACTAAGGGACGGAAACTTTTAACAACAATCAATCCTGACCGATTTTGGAAACCCATCAGGATTAAAATTGTCGATTTTACAAAAAAGCCACATACCAGATAGCCACTACTCCTATTCTTTAGTAACGCTTTCAAAATAAGTGTCGAGATTTTAGTGAAATTACTCAAAGCTAAACGAGGCGCTTTTTGCGCTCGTAGCAGGGCTACGGGCAATAAAAGGAACGAAGTGTAGCAAAGAGGGATAAAACTAAATCAGACAGTTATTGCGAACGCGTTACTTAAGTTTATCTATCCGATTTTTATGAAATGGATCTCCACTTATTTTGTAGGCTTTCTCGAGATGATTGAGGGCATTTTTGCGGTCTTTTTGGGCAATGTAGTAGTCCGCCATTGAGTCATACACATTGGCACTTTGAGGGTAATATTCAATGGCCATTTGAAAAAACGCTTTAGCACGTTCAGGCTGCTTGGTTTCCAAAAACATATACCCCAACGAGTTAAGATAATTTTCTTCAGGTAGTACTTGATAGCCAAACCGCTTCGAGAGCATTGTATAATAATTATGAAAAATACTCAATACCGTTTTCAGGCTGGTCTTGCGATTCTGCGCCTTGGCCAAATCATAAGGATCCATTTTATACCACGAAAATACCGCACGCAACCCATGATAAATGGCTGAATAGGGCACACTGGAATGACTATCATTAGGATAATACCTCCAGGCAAAACGTAAATCGCTTTGGTTTTGATGGGTCGCTACTTTAGCCAGTTTGAGTCCAGCTCGCATATGACGAGTAAACGATGACTTGTCCTGCATTACATTTGAAGTATCCACCCCTGTCGTAACTCCCTCTATGGTATTGGCTATTGCCAAAAAGGCTGATTTGCCAGCGTATTTTCCTCTGGTTTTCAAGCCTTTGAATAACTTACGTTGCAACGTTTTATCACGACGTAAACTTGGATCAATCAAAATGTAATTATTAAACAACTCGGTATGATGTACTAAGGTATTTGCCGCCAACAAACCACCTAATGAATAGCCTACCAAAGTACGATAAGCCCGCGTGGCGTATTTGCCATCAATATACGGAATGAGTTCCTTCTCGATGAATTGGGTAAACTTTTCTCCCCCACCTGAGCCTCGCAAGTCTCGGTAAGCACCTGGAGTCAAGTCTCGAGTGCGATGTTGTCGGTTGGCAACCCCTACCACGATCATTTTCGGCAACAAACCATCATCCAGCTTGAGTATAGACACGGCCAATGGAAAGAAACCTCCGCCATCTAACAAGTACAGTACCGGATATTTTTGATTTTTATTGCCTCGAGGTACATGCACAAACAGGGTACGCTTTTCACCCAAAATTTTGGAATGGAACTGTTCGATGTTGCCTACTACAAATGGGTTGTTTTGGGCCTTTGCTGTAGCACAAAGCATCATCAGTACAATAGGCATGGTCACAAAGTAATATCGTCTCATATTTTTATTTGGCTTTAATTAAAAACTAATAAATTAGTTATAAAACTAAAAAACAAGTTTTAAGACAGGATTTAGTGAAAAAATTTACTATCTCTTGATCTGTCTCCATAAACCATATACTGCCTGTCGAAACTTTATCCAGTGGTATTCGTTCTAACCATCTTAAGAGCAACTCCAGAGAACCACCATTGAACGGTAGGAAAATTGGATGAATGAACTTTGAACAATGATTAAAAAGGAGTGATACATCATCAAGGTTTGATTTTCGCCCAAAATACAACAATGAATACCCTATGAATTTGAACTATTTGAAATGAAAGTTTTTTACAACAAACAACAAACGGTGGAGTCTATTGTCCAGGACTCCCCCAGTGCAAGAAAACCCAAGCTCGTATTGCAATCTTGGAAAAAGCTGGGATACCCCGTTGAGATGATGAAAGTGCGCCCTTTGACCGTAGACGAATTGTGCTTGGCCCATGACCCGGCCTATGTACGAGGTATTTTGAAAGGGCAGATCAAAAATGGATTTGACAACACCGATAAAGCCATCGCCAAGAGCCTTTTATGGACCACAGGCAGCTTTGTGAGTGCGGCTACCCACGCCCACCAGCACCGCGAATCGACCTTCTCACCTACTTCTGGCTTTCATCACGCTGGTTACGACCAAGCCGCTGGATTTTGCACTTTTGCGGGTTTAACCATTGCCGCTATTTTGATAAAAAAGCGTTTTGGGGCCAAAAAAATCGGAATTTTGGACCTTGATTCGCACTCAGGCGATGGCACCGACCAAACGCTCTATAAAACCGGACATGAAGATTTGGTCGAGCACTATTCCCTAGGGTACGATGACGTCGATATTTATAACAACGAACAGTGGCTCGCCAATCTCTCAAACTTGATCCGTGACCACTTCAGCGATTGCGAGGTGCTTTTTTACCAAGCAGGTGTCGATTGTCACATCGATGATCCCTATGTGGACAAAGGCCAGTTTACCACTGAGCAAATTGCGGAACGAGAAAGAATAGTGTACACTACTTGCCGAGCCCTCGACTTGCCAGTAGTCACCAATTTGGCGGGGGGGTATCAAAAACCTATTGAGAAAGTGATTCAGCTGCATAACCTCACTGCAATTGCTTTTCATGAGGCGAATCAATCAACTTGACATCACAGTACCATCTTGTCTACTTCCGAAATCTCACATCATTGTGATACTCCAAGAACTCTTTACCTGGTAAATATTTATATTTTTCGGGTAATTGAATTTTTTGATTTTGGTAGGGTAAAAAGAGAGGCTTGAGTTGGTCATCTTTTGATTGCGTAATTTCTGAAGAAACTTTGATGGTGTAATCTGCCTTGTCAATGGTAATCAATCCATTCTCGAAAGCCTTGTCATGCAGGGCATTGATGAGGATGCCATTAGTAGGGTTCAAGCGATTTTCCACGTCCTCGGCCCAGGGTTTGATGTGCCCTGCAATGAGCAGTTCAGGGCGTTGCAGTCCCGTGATACAACAGGTACCATCGTATGAAGCCAACAAGGTCTTTCGGAAAAAATACTGATTCCGCCTGGTTTTTACCCATCTTTCGGTTTCCTCTCCTGCCTTCAAATAAGGAACGGTTTCTTCTTCTACTAAATTTTTGGTAATGCTCTGGTATTGACCAAGTACATCTTCAGCCTCTAGCGCCAACGTCTCCCATTTTTGATAAAACTCGGCCCAAATTTGTCGGTCCAGTTTGCTGGCTCCTTTCATTCCCTCCCGATCCAAATCAGGGTCTATGTGGGCAAAATTGACTAACTTAAGAGCCACCGAATTAGTCGTACGCCCAATCAGTTGGGCGAGTTGGATTACCTCGGGGTTGCCTCGATGCATTTTGCCAAAAGGTGTCCAATAGTAAAGCCGAAGCGCTAGAATGAGTTCGGAACGAGTCCAGTTTTTTCGTTGATTTGCCATCCTATAAAATACGATTCAAAAATTTTCGACTATCATCAGTATTGATGCAATTGTCACGAAGTTATCATTTCTACTGAATATAAAAGGCCATCATTCTTAAGAAATTCCCTTACAATTTTAAAATTGACCATAGATACCATTGAAAATCAAGTTTTACAGATGGCCTTCAACTTCTGCCCTATTTTCTCGTAGTAATATTTATAATCCTGTTACATTTAAAGAGGGCTCAAAAGTAGGATTTGGTAATCATCAAAACATTGCCATAGTTTTTAAAAAGTTTTGGGGTATTTCTTACATTCTCACAAAAAAGAAACAGCAACTGCACACTATCCAATTATTTTTTTATGCTCCAGTATCATCCTTGAAATAGCTCCTATTTTCAGGATTTCAATTGACTCCTGGAGGCTTGGCCTAAAACGATGAAGATACTTTTGAGAAAAATTGAGGAGTCTATAGTCGTTGATTATTGAAGAACAAACAACTTTAACTTTGTTGAGGTAGATATATTTTAATTAATCAAAATAGTGTGTAAAACGAATGATGACTTATTCAACAGCAAGAGTATTTATTTTTTTATTGTATTGCGTCACTTTTTTGAAATATCCGACTTTTGCTCAGACCAATACCAAGCATTCTGGCAAAGAGAAAATAGATTCTTTACAGAAGTTACTAAAGAGCAATTTGCCTGATAATCAAAAGGCAGAGGTTTACCTGGCATTAGGCATCCAATTATTTGATCAATATAAATTCAAACAATCCTTGCCAATGTTTCAACAAGGACTTGAAGTCAATCAAAAAATGGGAAACGTGGACAAGGTTAGTGTATGTCAGCGATATATGGGCCAGGTCCAAACTCAGCTGGGAAACTACGACACCGCCAGAAATTATTATCAGAAAGTGCTTCGAACTTATCAGGAAAAAAAAGAACAAACAAATATTGCCAATTTACTTCAATTAATAGGGAATTCTTATCAGCAACAAAACCGTCATCAAAAGGCTTATGATTACTACCACAAAGCCCTTGGTATATTTCAAGCAACGCACAATCATCCCAGTATTATCAAGATTTATCATGAGATAGGGCAAAACTATCAACAACAGAAAAGTTTTGAAAACGCACGCAACTATTATCTAAAAGCGCTTCGCCTCAGTCAAAAATCAAGTCTAGTGTCTGAAGAAGTTGTCAGTTATCAAAACTTGGGAGCGTCTTACAGCATCGAAGGAAATTATACCAAAGCCCGCAGCTATTTTTCGAAAGCACTCAAAATCACGCAAAAAATCAATGAGCAACCACGCATCGCTTATAACTATATGTCAATAGGTGATACTTACCTCGACCAGGGGGCATACAACAAAGCCTTTGGTTATTATCAAAAAACCCTCAAAATCAATCAAGAAATAGCTGATGAAGAAAATTTACTCAATAGCTATAATAGATTAGCCAATGTACATACTGCTCGAGGCGAATATGCATTGGCATTAGATTATTTTTTCAAGATCTTAAGAATAGATGAAAAAAACGGAGGCTTGATACATGTAGGCATTGGTTACACCAACGTAGCTGATGTATACCAAGCTCAAGGGAACTATCCAAAAGCATTTGATTACTACTTAAAGTCTCTTAAAATAAGCCAAAAAGTAGGCAGCAAAACCTTAGAATCCGACAATCTTAATAGCATTGGCAATATATATCAAAAGCAAAAACAATACGCAAAAGCGCTCAGTTACTATCAAAAGTCACTTGAAGTTACCCAGTCAACTGGTAATCAAAAAAATATAGCCATTGCCTATACCACTATAGGTGAATTGTATACCATCCAGAATAACTTTGATGAAGCACAAAAATACCTGAAAAAGAGTTTACAGATTCAAAAAAAAATTGGTGATAAAGGCGGTATTGCTCAGACCTACTCTAGCTTAGGATCATTATACCAGAAACAAAAAAAACACCCCAAAGCCCAAAAATACTTTCAGCAGGCATATGCCATTTTCGAACAAACTGGACAACAAGTAAATCTTGCCCAAACTGCGGTAAAAATAGGCCGAGTATATAATAAACAAGGAGATGATTCAAAAGCCTTGTCTTTCCTCAAAAGAGGAGTGCAGCTTGCCTATAAGTCAGGCAACCCTGACATTGTAAGGGATGGTGCTGAGATATTATCAGAGATTTATGCCAAACAGGATAACTTTCAGGAAGCTTATCAGCATCATGTGCTTTTTAAACGAATGACCGATAGTTTAATAAATAAAGAAAATACTATCAAGGTTACTCGCATGGAGACCACCTACAAATTTCAAAAAGAGAAAGATTCCCTGAAGTTTGCCCAACGACAAGAACGAACCCTATTGAATAAACAACTTGCCCAACAAAAAATAACCAATCGTTTACAAAGAAGAAGTAATTTACTAGTGCTGGCCATCTTGGGCATTGTGCTCACCTTTGCTTTTTTTGTTTACCGTGGACGCCAAAAACAACGAGGTCTTAACAAATCATTAAAAAAGCAGCAAGTACAATTAAAAGAGCAAACCCAGTCGTTGTTGATGCTCAATGAAGAACTACAACAAAGTCAAGATGAGATTATGGCGCAACGGGATTTTATAGAAGAACAAAATATACATTTGGCAAAAAATAAGTTACGTACTGATCAAAGCATCAAGGCAGCCCGCAACATTCAACAAGCAATTTTACCTTTTGAAGAACATCTTGAGGTAGTTTTGCCTCATTATTTTATTTTTTATCAGCCCAAAGATGTTGTAAGTGGAGATTTTTATTGGGTAGAGTTAATCAATGAGCAAACATTTATTGTAGTGGCAGATTGTACTGGACATGGTGTGCCTGGGGCCTTTATGAGTTTGATTGGAAACACGCTGCTTGAACGAATTATCAAGATTAATCATATATATCATCCAGCTCAAATATTAGAAAAATTACACCTAGAAATATCAAGAATCTTGCAACAAGAAAATTCCAATAATCGATTAGGAATGGATTTGGGATTATGTAAATTAGAGTCAAAAGACAATCAAATGACTAAGGTAACTTTTGCTGGTGCCAAACGTCCTTTGCTCTATTTTGAAGCCAATGAAAAAGAACTCAAACTATGTAAAGGAACTCCTAAAAGTATAGGGGGTATTCAAAGAGCCGATATTTCGTTTGCCAATCAAGTACTTTACCTATCACCCCAAAGTCGATTGTATTTGACAACCGATGGTTTTGTTGATCAAAATAACACCAAAAGAAAAAGGTTTGGAGCTGAACGCTTTTATTCTTTGCTAGAAAAAGGCAGAAATAAGCCGTTGATTCAACAAAAACAAATGCTTACCCAAAGTTTTGTTGAGCATATGCAATCCGAAGAACAAAGAGATGATATTTTAATTCTGGGCATAGAATTGTAGCGAGCTCGTAATGAAGAAAACCCCAAACTGCAATACGCTCTGCCAAGGACTAAATCAATCACTGACACCTGATTTCTTGCGCTTTATTTAGGTTATCATCTTTGATATTCCGCACATTTATACTCACTAAAACCAGCAATCATTTTCAGATCTCTAGAAGAATCCTCACTCAAAAAATCACCTCACAAGCAGGCAGCCAAGCTTTGATCGTTTTTTGAGTGGTGGTCGAAAATTGGTTCTCTTCTAAATGCAATGTGGTAAGCCGAGAAAGTTGCTGAATAGAATCGGGCAGATTGGTCAAATGGTTGTTTCTTAGGTTCAGTGATTCCAGTTTTTGCAAACGTCCAATGGCCTCGGGTATTTGAGTCAATTCGTTGAACCGCAAATCCAGCGATTTCAGCGCGGTTAATTCAAACAATGCATTGGGGAGGGTTGCCAAATAATTTCCGGCTAAATTTAATTCTTCGAGCTTTTGCAATTGGCCAATTTCTGGAGGCAATGCTTGGAGTTGGTTTTCCCATAAATGCAAACTTTCCAAGTTGTGCAAGTGGCATATTTGAGTAGGAAATGTACTGAGTGGGTTGTAGCCTACGTCGAGGACCTTAAGGTTTTGAAGCTGGTCTACAGTAATGGGCAAATTGGTGAGCTTATTTCGCCATATTTTCAATTCTTGCAAATTTTCCAAATTACCCATAGTATTAGGTAAATTGTGTAATTGATTACACTCCAAAAACAACTTTTGTAGACTGATAACTTGACCAATTTCAATGGGTAGTGTTCGTAAATTGTTTTGCTCCAAGTGCAATGTCTCCAGGCCTTGCCATCCATTAACGGTAGATGGTAACTCTGCAAGTTGATTGAAACTCAGGTGAGCTTCTTTTAAGTTTTTGAGCA
>CALDJV010000776.1 GCA_937899305.1 uncultured Cytophagaceae bacterium | reverse complement strand
AGCATTGACTGCCAGGTTGACTTGACTAATCATCGCTAAAAGTTTATTTAAAACCTGTTTTGGCAAAAAATATTTGCTAAAATGACAAAAAGTCAGTAAAAGTGTTTTGGTATTTATGTTGTTATGCAAATAAATGTATTGATTTTTAACTCACCATTAACCTCGTTGAACCATGCATAACAGATGGAATAATAATGACCGAAAAAAAATGTTTTCCGATTTCTTCGGAAGTGATTTTGATGATGTTCGGAAGGAATTTGTGAAATTGGGCAAAGAACTCAAAAAAGAGTTTGAAAATGCCGCTCACGAGTTCAAAACCAAAACCAAGGATCATATGGAGTTTCATGACAAAGTACCTCCAATGAACTTGATAGAAACCAAAGATGCTTATCGAATGGAGTTGGCCGTGCCTGGTTATACCAAAGAAGACTTTAAGATTAACCTGGAAGGGCATGCTCTGACTGTTTCATTAGATACCACAAAGGCGGAAGTAGAGGGAGAAACAATTCATCGTAAAGAATTTGATTATTCGAAGTTTTCTAGAAAATACCACCTTCCCGAAGCGGCCAATTTGGATAATATAGAAGCCAAGTACAACAACGGCTTATTGATTGTAAGTATTCACAAAAAAGAAGAAGCCAAGGGTCACTCAAGAGATATTAATGTTGAGTAACTTAAAATGATAAATTTTGAATATTATTTAGCCAAGTTGTAGTCTATTGTTTCGCTACGCTTATTGTTCTATTGTTAAAGCTCTCCTGACGAAGGAAGAACCGACCAAAGGGAGCTCTGCGTAGCTAATCTTGCGCGAGGCGACACAAAACTATGGACCGTGGACTAATAAAAACGAAACTTTAATTACTTAGCCAAAGAAAAACCCCTGGTTGACAAAAACCAGGGGTTTGATTATTTTAGGAGCTAATCAAATAACGTTGTTAGTCTACACATAGTACCAAGCACCGCCTCTGTTCTCTACCTCTCTCCACTGACTACCATTATGGTAGTACCATCTATTATTGTAGCGATATACTCTCAAACCGTCAATGGTGTACCAACGGTTGTTTTGATAAGCAGGAGTTCCACTATTACCAGGGTACATTACATTGAGTCCAGTAATGTCACCACTTGAAAGCCCGTTGCGTTGTACGCTAAAAGTACTGCCATCTTTTTTGGTAATGGTAGGCTGTCCATTGTTAGAAAACGCACTAGAAGAATACATCATTACAGAACCAAAATCCAAGGCATTGGTGTACTCATCCCCATCAATTCCTCGTTGGGCATAGGTTTGGAAATTATGTTCTTTTCCTGATTGAATTCTATTGAAATGCACTGTTACGTAGTTATCACGATCGGCGCGGGTATGTTCGTGCCACAAACCCACTGCGTGACCAATTTCATGAATGGTATTACCCATCGTACATCCCGAAGCCAGATTGATGTACTGGCGTCCTCCAACCATACCAACACTAGAAGAACAACCACCACCTACTCGGAAAGTAATGTAATTAGATTGGTTGGTTCTTACCTGAAAACGTACATTGGTGTTGGCTTCCCAGTGAGCAATTGCCCCGGTTACTCTAGACTGATCAGGTAAGTTAGAAGCAATATTATAATATACAATGTTATTTGGCCAACGTCCTGAGGTACGTCCTACGCTTTCACCTTGGATTCCGGCATTACTCAATTCCTGAGGAGAGGAACTGATACGGCTACCATCTAAAATAATATCTCCTTCGGTTACATATTGTCCATTGATGATCTCATAGGAAACTGGACGAATTCCTAAGAAACCTTTGAAAACTTGGCCAGTTTGATTGGGGAAAGCTTGTTCTACAAGTGGATCACCTAGGTTGGCAACGCCATTTTGAGGGGCAAGAGATTCTTCGTTGGTTGAGCACGCGGTAAAAACCACTACGCTCAACATGAGTAGTAATAACTTTTTCATAAGAAATATAAGATTTGAATGTGTAATATTAAATCACTCAGCGTAAGAAGTGAGCAATTTCAACGCTTGTAAAATTGGGCTGAAAAGTAGATGAGTCATACACCGTTTAGAAGTTCATTGTAGTATTCAATAAAAACTTCTAAACTTTTCTTTTGTTAAAACACCAAGTGGTGAGTGTTTTATGTAGTATAAAATTTGGATCGTGTAATATCAACTGGAAACAATATTCGGGTTTTTTGAATGAACTTCAAATTTTATAGGGGTTACAAAAGGTAAACAAGATCAGTTATCAGGTGCTTTGGTAGGTAAACTTGATGCAATGCATATGTTGCGTAATATGGCCTATAAGGGTATAATGAGGGAAAAAAGAGGTAAACAAAAGTGTTAATAATTTCTTAACATTGGAAAGTTTGTTAAAGACCCAATAATACAAAACAATCTTTGATAGTTTTTGTTTTCGATTTTGTTAAGTTTTTTATGAAAAATAAAATTTCATTTATTTAGGGTATTAAATTCATAATTTTCAATAAAATATTCTGATGGAAAGAGATATTATTTTAGAAGAAATGGATAATAAAGGGCGCGCTTATTTTGGTGACCCAACCCGGCCTGATGCCGAAATGACTTATTCCAAAGCAGGGGATCATATGATTATTATTGACCATACGGATGTAAGTGAGGCCTTACGAGGCCAGGGAGTAGGGCGTGAGTTGTTGGATGCTATCATTGAGATGGTTCGTCAAAAAGGAATCAAAATAATGCCTTTATGCCCTTTTGCTAAAGGACAATTTGATAAAGATGCATCGATTAGAGATGTGTTGAGTTAAGAAAACCTGTATTTTAAGGTAGCTTTTTATGTAGTAAAGCTACCTCTTTATATACTTTACCCACCACTCCTTACCCACCAAAATCCAAAAATTTGATTAAATTAGTAAACCATACTCCATCATAGGTCGGTAAATGACCTAAGAATGAGAGGAGGAGAGAGTAAAATGAATTCGTTAACTAATTGTCGCTCAGTGACTAAATCATTTTAACAAAGATGATGGTTGAGTAGTACAGCCATTTTAAAGAAAAGTTGACTTTTTTTTAGAAACTGTGCAACCCCGAACACTTTGGGTTGTCATTGTCATGAAAAACCCTAAAAATTAAGTAGTGTGTCACAAGGAGCAGCTTTAAAGCAAAGAGTATTGAAGAAAGGATATACTGATATTCACCAAAAGCTGGTGGAATCTTGCAAGCGAGGCGATCGTAAAGCCCAATATGAAATATACAAGCTTTACTCCAAAGCCATGTTTAACATATGCATGCGTATTACCAACGACTATGCTGAAGCCGAAGATGTATTACAGGAGGCTTTTGTAGATGCGTTTCGCAAGTTAGATACTTTTAAGGGCGATGCCACGTTTGGAGCATGGCTGAAGCGTATTGTCATCAATAAATCCATCAATCATGTCAAAAAGCGTAAAGCAGACTTTGTTTCGGTGGATAATATGGATTTTGGCGAAGAGCCGCCCCAAAAATTTTCGGGAGACGATGAAGAGCTCAAGCTGCAAGTGAAACAGGTACACCGGGCAATTCAGCAATTGCCTGATGGGTTTAGAGTAGTACTCACATTGTATTTATTGGAGGGGTACGACCATAGAGAAATATCGGGAGTGTTAGGAATTACCGAATCTACCTCCAAATCGCAATACAATCGCGCCAAAAAGCGTTTGTTGAGCATTATTAGAGAAAACGTATTGATATGAATCGGTTGAACGAAGACATATTAGAAAAATTCATTACCCAGAATCGGGAAAAGCTGAATGGCTTTGATCCTCCTGCCGAAATGTGGCAAAACATTTCAGCGGTACTGGATCAACATCAGGTGATTTCTGACGAATCGATGGAAGACAAAGCCGAAGATTCCTTAGAAACATTTGTGCGCGATCATCAGGCTGCGTTCAATCTTTTTGAACCTCCGGCTGAGTTGTGGCAAAAGATTTCGGGTGAATTGACCGACAAAACTCTTGAAAACAATTCGGATGAGCAAGTCGTAGCAGATTTTGTGACCAATCATAAGAATTCTCTGGATATGTTTGAGCCTCCGGTAGACATGTGGCAGAAAATTGCTGGGGAATTGGAAGATGCTGAGGAAGTAATGCCTGAAAATAATACAGTAAATCAGGAAACATTACTAGAACAATTTGTTGGGGAACATAAAGAAGCACTGCAATTGTTTGAGCCACCCACCGAAATGTGGCAAAAAGTATCGAATGAACTGGACAAGACTCAAAAAAGCAAAGTACGGTCATTTTCACCACGTTCGCTTTGGAGAGTTACTTCAGCCGCGGCCGCCATTGTGTTGGTGAGCTTTGTTGGTTTCAAACTTTGGGAAAGCAGCGGAACCAATCACTCAGGGATAGCCAACGGGGCCAATGATACCGCTAAACTATTACAGGAAGCCACCGCCGACTTGAACGACGCGGGGAGCGATCTAAAGACGATTGACCCGGAGTTGGCCGAGGCGGAGAGTTATTACACAGAAAAAATTGCCGAGAAAAAGAAGGAGTTGGATGAGTATAAACTGGATGATTTGGCTCTGAAGGAAGAATTCAAAGGAGACATATCAGAACTGGATTCTACTTATCGAGCTTTGAAAAAAGAATTGTATGCGGTGCCTGGCAAAGAAAAGGTAAGCGAGGCCATGATTATGAATTTGCAAACACGAATAGAGATTTTAGACCAACAACTGAGGATTTTAGAGAAAACGAGAAAGGAGAAGCGTAAAAAACAAAAGAAAAAAACACAGAAAAATGAAAAGATGGACATTTAAATTGATACTATTTTTTTGGGTACTAAACACTGCTTGGGTACACGCCCAAGTCGAGCGCACCAAAAAAATATCAAAGTCTTACCCCGTTACCAGGAGCACGGCTTTGAATATAGAAAACAAATTTGGAAAAATACACATCAACACCAACAATGGGAACACCATTAAGGTAGATGTAACGATGGTGGGTAGGTCACCGGACGAGGCCAAGGCGCAAAACATCCTGGACAAGTTGCAAATCAATATACAGGGCGAAAACGAGATTAGCTTTATAACTAAAGTAATTTCAGGAATCCGCTCTACCCGTAGGCTCAATGCCAAAAGTAGCCGTTCGTTTGAGGTCAATTATTTGATATCGATGCCCAAGAATGTGAAACTACGGGTGAGAAATCGATACGGAAATGTGTTTTTGGGCGATTTTAGCGGAGAACTGGACATGTACGTGGCCAACGGAAGTGTAAAGGCTGCTAAAATCATCAATCCGCAAGATAAAAAAATCAAAGTGGCTTTTGGTAGCCTGGATGTAGATCAAGTAGAACAAGGAGAACTCACGGTGGCTTATGGTTCATTGAAACTAGGCAACGGAGAGAAAGTGCAAGTAATTAATAAAAACTCTTCAATAGACATTAACCAGGTCACCAACCTTGATCTACAAAGTAAATATGGATCGGTAGACGTGACTGAGGTAGACAACCTTTCGGGTATGTCGGCATCCGACAAAGTAAGCATTGGAGTGCTCAACAACAGTTGTAAGTTGGCACTCAAATATTCTAAAGGTTTTAAGGTGAGTCGAGTCAACAAAAACTTTAAGAAAATAGACATCAATGGCAAGTACAGCCCAATGGATTTCCGTTTTGAAGATGGAGCGTCATTTGATTATCAGATCAATACCCAATTTGGAGAATTGGTATCGGCCTTGATGAGAAGTAAAAAAATTGGGGATTACTACAAAGGAAAAATTGGTAGAAACAGCGCCAAATCCAAAGTAAGTATTCAATCACAATACGGTACGGTCCGTATCAAATAACTCAGTTTTATCATATAAAATGTCCATATAATTATTGAAAAACTATAGTGAACCTTTCTTAATCCAACGATTAAGAAAGGTTTTTTTGCTTTAGGCCTGGAGATTTACCAGATGTTTTTAAATTTGATAGAAGTAATCATTCATCATTAAACCTTAGTCAAATTGATCCCATTAGCGTATTATTTATACATTGGAGCCTTTTTGTTTTGTGCTGGAGTAGTATTGGTACTCACCAAGCGCAACGCCATTGTGGTACTCATGGGAATCGAGCTTATCTTCAATGCCGCCAATATCAATTTGGTAGCTTTTAGTCAGTTTGACCCTCAACGGCTACAGGGACAAATATTTACCCTTTTTGTAGTGGTTATTGCGGCAGCCGAGGCTACTGTAGCACTGGCCATCGTTCTCAAAGTATATCAGCGTTTCAGAACCATTCACCTCGATGATTTGAATGAATTGAAGGGGTAAAGCATCACAAAAATCTAGTGAATTTTCCAAAATAGCATTTTTTATTATTGCTTTTTGCAATAAAGATGACTGCATCAAAAAGACCACACTTCGGTTTTGCAAAAAATGCAATAAAACCACCTACCTACTATATTCTACCGTTTTTTTGTTGAAGCAAACCCAGCTAATTTCCCGTATCGAGTCAAGTTTTAGTATCAAACATTATTTATATGAAAAGTCAGATCAAACACTTTATATGGATGACCATATTATTACTTCAGGTCTCATTGGCCTATGCTGATGCCCCACCTCATAAACCTTTGAAAGCATTATCTAAAAAAGAGATTCGTATTCAAAAGCGGTTAGAGCGACGTGAGGCCAGAAAGATCAAACGTCGGAAACGGAAAATAAAGCGGGCAAAACGCTTTTTGAACTCGAGAATAGGAAAATGGCTTCTCAAGAGGCAATTACTAAGAGCAGAAAAACAGCACAAAAGGAAATCTGATAGAAGGCGAAAACTTTGGAAAGCAAGCCTTGTCTTTTTATTGGTAGGTTTAGGTGTTTTGTTGATAGCTTTGGTGGTAGCTGGTTTGCCAGTAGGTGCAGGGGTTGGGCAATATTTGCTTGTTGGTGCTTTTGGAATTTTAGGAGTCATATCTCTTATTATATCTTCGTTCATGTTTATCGTTGGCTTTACAGTATAAAAACAAAAGAAATAAGGGGATTAAAATTCAACTTTATGAGACAATATCATTTCATTTTTGTAATGGTTATTTTACAGGTAATGATGTGCTCTGGGGTATTAAAAGCGGAGGCTCCACCAGTAGTTAAGGCATTATCTAAAAAAGAAATCCGACGTCAGAAACGCATTCAACGTCGTGAGGCCCGTAAACTAAGGCGTCGCCAACGAAGAATGAGCAAAGCTCGACGATTTTTGCGTTCCAGAGCAGGCAAGCGATTGCAACGAAGATTATACGAGAGGGCCCGCAAAAAAGGGATACAAGAAGATTTGCTCGAGGCTTTGATTATCTCAGCGGTGATAGGGGTGGCTTTACTTACCGGAGGTATTTTTTTACTGCGGTTAGGCGGATGGGCGATTGTAGGAGCGGTGTTGTTATTTATACTATCACTCTTTGCCTTTGTGTTTGTTTGGTTGTTTGCCCTGTTTATGGAATAAAGGTTACGATAGGTGATTTTATTTTTGCCTGCTTGTGGAGTGGGCACTTGATTTTTGGATTTGCCAAAATAAATGGACCAATGTGCAAACCCCAGGAATGTAAAGCAAAATGGAATATGATTTTTTGCGATCCAGCCAATATTGACGATAGGCATAAATGCTACGATACCTTGCTTCTCCGTGAGGTACGTAGCATTTTGTATAAATAGCCTTTTGTTTTTTTCCTGTAAACTGGGTGGTTGAGAGGGTTAATGAACGAACCGTTGCTTTGTCAAAGAATGATTGGTAAGGAAAAAATAGAATCAAAAGTAACCATTGATTACCAAAATGAATCCCAAAAAACAAGCCGCTTAATAAGTGAAAAATGAGTAAAGTAGGGATGATCCACCAAAGTAAAAAACGACGAAAAGCCGCTATTGGGCTCACAAACTGAGTTAAAATGGTGAGTATCACGAGTACATTCAATCCGTATCGCCATTGGTATAAAAAAGCAGCCGGGTTTGTATCCAAGTCTCGGGAGAGCAGGTTTGATAAACTCTCCAGCCAAAGTGCATCGGGAGATATCCAGGTGATCAATCCATCTCCATAATACTGGTTCCAGGGGTGATACAAAACGGTGGGGTATATTTTCCAAAAACCAGCCAAAAAATAAGTAAATAGTAATCCAAAAAAGAGCACGCTTCGTGACCTGGACTGCATTTTTAAATCAGCATCACTCGAGTTTTTGGTAGGAAAAATAAATATATGAAGCAGGAGGACTACATAAAAAAAGCGACTCCCGTGACCGTGATAACCATAATTTTCGGCGGGCATATTCAATAAAATAATGCCTAAAGCCCAGGTGAGGCGCAAAATTATCGAGTTAGAAAACCTAAAGACCAACGCATTTGCACAAACCACCACCCCAAACAATACATACCAAACAATCGGCTTCAACAAATAAGCGAGCAACCAAGCTGCCAGGGGAGATTGGACAGTGAATTCACTATGAGGTAGCCACAAATAGTGGTGATGATATTGTAAAAATACCTGACCCAGCCAAAAAAGACTGTAAATC
>CALDJV010000775.1 GCA_937899305.1 uncultured Cytophagaceae bacterium | reverse complement strand
GCTTGGTCGTCGAGTTCATCTTTGGGGTGATTACTTCCACAAGCTGTTAATAGAAAAATTCCGGTAAATAAGCCCAAAAAACGAATGAGTTGATCCATGGCTTTCATTAAAATAAATTTAGTTTTGGTAATGATCACTTAATTTACAGCGTACTAGATATTGTCAAAATTAATAAATTACCCGCAGATCACCCATCGAGTGACTTGAATTTTGTCGAAGTAAGCCATCAAAAAAACCACTCCCCAACAAAATCAGGAAGTGGTTCAACTCTCAGGTATTCATAGGCCGTTTAACACCTTGGTACTTAGTAACGCTTTCAAAATAAGTGTCGAGATTTTAGTGAAATTGCTGAACGCTAAACGAGGCGCTTTTTGCGCTCGTAGCAGGGCTACGGGCAAAACCGATGGCTACAGCTTTGCTGTGCCGAGCTCTGCCAACGGCTAAAAAGCAACGAAGTGTAGCGAAGAGGGATAAAACTAAATCGGACAGTTATTGCGAACGCGTTACTTAATATAAGTCAAGTACCAATGCCTTACCCGATGTCTTAATTTATTGTTTGTTGGAATGGTCTACCTTGGTATCAGGCAATGCCTTTTTCAGTTGGTCGGCAACTGCCTTGGGTACATTGGTACGTTTCAGGTTGACCGTTTTGAGTTGTTTCATAGTGCTCAATGCGGGGGGAACAGCCGCAATATTGGTATAACTTACATCTAAAGTTTCGAGATTGCGTAAGCCGCCAATCGTGGCCGGAAGGGTCGTGAATTCTTTATTAGAAGAAACCGAGAGGTATTTTAATTTGCTTACCTGCCCAATCGTAGCCGGTAAAGTTTTCATTTCGTTGCGATAAGCGTACAGGTATTCCAGGTTTTTCAGTTTGAAAATATTAGCGGATAAGTTGGTGATTTTACAATCGGTAATACTCAATGTACGCAATACCTCCATCTTGGCCAACTTGTCCATCATTTTAGGAAGCTCGGCTGCTTCAAAAGTGTTTTTATCCAGAAACAACGCTTTTACCTGATCCAGGTTACCCACATTATCAGGCAGTACTACTGGTTTGCCCATATTGCCCAACCATACTTTTTGAAGTTTAGGCAAAGAATCTAATTTATTGAAAGCATCTTCTAAATCTATCGCTGAACAGCCGGTGAGATTGATTTCATACAGTTTTTCCAGTTTAGGAGTGCTTTCGGGTAATTTGGTGAGTCCGGTGTTTTTGCCTACGTAGAGTTGCACAAGGTTAGACAAGTCACCGATTTCTTCGGGCAATGCGGTGAGTTGGTTTTCTGTCAAAGTGATGTAACGCAAAGCCGATAGGTTTTTGATGGTCGCAGGTACGGCTCCGATTTGATTGTTGCCCAAAGTCAGGCTTTTAAGGTTGGTCAATTGTCCTAGTTTGTCCGAAATGGCGTTGATTTGATTGCGGTGTAAGTACAAATTTTCCAAAGTAGATAAATTGTAGATTTCTTCGGGCAGCGCGGTCAACTCATTGTAGCTGAGTTTCAACTCTTTGATTTTGGGCAGGTTACCGATTTCAGCAGGTAAGGAGGTAATCTTGTTGCTCTCCAGAATCAAGGTTTCGAGTTGGGGCAACTTGCCAATTTCTTTAGGGAGTGTAGTCAAGCCACAACTATGCAAAGAAATATACTGGAGATTTTTAAGTGAGCCAATGCGAGGATCTAGAGTAGTGAGCTTGCGGTTAAATGCCAAACGCAATTGCTGCAAATGCTTGAGTTTGAATAAATCTTCGGGCAATGCGGTTAATTTTTTTTCAGCCAAGTTGAGCTTATACACTTTGTCTGGTTCGGCCAAAGCTTCTTCCAACGATTTGTATTCTTTAGCTTGACGTAACTCAGTTTCTGGAATCAATGGAATGTTCCAAGCTTCTTCTTTTACGCTGGCTTCTTCGTTTTCGCCGTTGCCTTCTGTATTTTGGGTTTTGTCGCCACCACCACAAGCGGTGAATAAAAATGTGCTCGTCAGCAATAACAGTAGGGGTATCAATTTAAAAAATGTTTTCATGAGAAAGTTTTGTTTTAGTGAGCTTTCTCATTGATAGTGTAGGAGGAAAAAAGGTTAACTGTAGAAATGAAAAACGAAAAGTTTTTCTTTAGTCCACAGTCCATAGTCCATAGTTTTTCTTTAGTTGGGAGTCAGTAGCAATTAAATGAAAAGTGGACGCTTTGCGCAACCATTTAGCCATAGAGCAATGAGCCGTAGTCCATAGTGACGCAAAGCGAAGCTGCAGGAACTAACAACCATAGAACGAAGTTCAAACTCTGCCAAACCAAAGGTTAATCAATCATCAACAATTAAAAATCAATAATTATGATAGTGCGACGCTTCGCGCAGCCATTTAGCCATAGAGCAATACAACAATAAGCGAAGCGGAACAATAAAATTAGGCCATCTCCTTATACTGCATTTTATACAATTGAGCGTACCAGCCGTCTTTTTCCAGTAACTCAGTGTGATTTCCTTGCTCTTTGATTTCACCTTTATCAAGCACAATGATCTTGTCGGCTTTTTGAATGGTAGACAAACGGTGCGCAATGACAATAGAAGTGCGCCCTTTCATGAGCTTCTGAATGGCGTTTTGAATCAGTTCTTCAGTTTCAGTATCTACCGATGAAGTAGCCTCATCGAGTACAATAATCTTGGGATCATACACCATTGCCCGTACAAAAGACACCAATTGTCGCTGACCTACCGATAAGGTAGATCCTCGCTCCATTACATTGTAGTCAAAACCTTCGGGGAGCTTCTCAATGAATTTGCGCGCCCCCACCAAATCAGCCGCTTCCAGGAGGTTTTCGTGAGGGATTTCAGTGTTTCCAAGTATAATGTTTTCTTTGATAGAGTTTGAAAACAAAAACACATCTTGCAACACCACCCCAATTTTTGAGCGCAAATAAGCCAGATCATATTCTTCAATGTCTTTGTCATCGAGCGTAATTTGCCCTCGATTGATCTCATAAAACTTACTCAAGAGGTTGATGATAGAAGATTTTCCCGCACCAGTAGCCCCTACCAGCGCTACCGTTTCCCCCTGTTTTACCTCAAAAGAAATGTCTTTCAGTACATAATCCTCCTCTTTGTAAGCAAACCAAACTTTGTCGAATGTAATATTACCTTGGATACTTTCAGGAGCATAATCCCCCTTGTTAGGAATCGTTTCGTCGGTGTCTAGTAGCGTCAAAATACGGTGCATACTTACAATACCCATTTGCAAAGTATTGAAACGATCGGCCAGCATACGAATAGGACGAAAAAAGAGGTTGATATACATAATAAAGGCAATCAACACGCCCAGCGAAACATCTTCGTGTAACACCCCACGGGCACCGTACCACACAACCAAACCAGTACCTCCGGCTGAGATGATTTCGGCCACGGGAAAATAAATAGAATAATACAACACCGACTTGATGTGCGCTTTACGGTGTTCTTGGTTGATTTCCTTGAATTTTTTGCTTTCGTTGGCTTCGCTACCAAAGATTTGAACAATGCTCATGCCAGTAATGTGTTCCTGTACAAACGCATTGAGGTTAGATACCGCAGCGCGAACCTGATCAAAAGCCACTTTAATTTTTTCTTTGAAAATATATGTACTCAATAACAACAAAGGCAACAATGACAAGCTCACCAAGGTCAAGCGCCAATTGGTATACAGCATGATACCCAAAATGGCAAAAATGAGTAAAATGTCAGCCATCAAAGACGCAATCCCTTGAGAAAACACATTCGAGAGGGTCTCAATATCAGACACAGTACGCGTCACTAGTCGCCCGATAGGGGTATTGTCATAAAACTTCAGGCGAAGCCCCAGAATGTGCTCATACAGCTTTACCCGAATGTCTTTGATAATGGTTTGCCCCAGCCAATTGGACAAATAGGTATGGGCATACATCAGAAAAGCTTCAATGGCCAACACGGCTACCATCAATAGCGCAATGGTTACCAATCCAGGATAGTTACCAGTGACAATGTAATTGTCTACTGCATATTGGATGAGTAAAGGACGAGAAGGGCCAAAAACCGCCGTGAGTACCGTAAGAAATATAAGTAAGTAAAAATATTTTTTGTAAGGTTTTACGAAATGAAATAGTCGCTTAAATGTAGTCCAATCTAATATTTTCTTGGATTCTGCTTTTTCTTGTTCTGCCATTTTCTGCTTTTAGATTATTGAATTACTACACTGCCAAATGATGTATCAATACTTTTAATAAAGGCTTGTATAATATCATGCAATAATTCTCAAATATAGGGATACTCCACCTTTGCCAAAAACAAACCTTGGGCAGGTACCGACCAGCCGGCTTGTTTCCGATCTTTACTCAATATAATTTGTTCAAATTGTTCTAAATCTATTTTGCCATTGCCTACATTAAGCAATGTGCCCACAATGGCTCTCACCATTCCACGCAAAAAACGGTTGGCTCCAATGTAAAATACTAACAACTTTACGTTGTAGTAAGTTTCTTCTTTCCAAACCGCTTCGCTAATGTCGCAAAGGTAGTGATTTACGTCTGTATGTACCTTGCTAAAGCACTGAAAGTCTTTGTGATTTAACAATATTTTTCCGGCTTTGTTCATTTTCTCGACATCGAGTTTATAAAAGTTATAATAACTGAAATCTCGTAAAAATGGAGTCTTTTCCCGATTGATACGATAAATGTAATGCCGATGGGTAGCGTCAAACCTGGTGTGGGCATCAGGAGTAACTGGAATAAGCCGATGAATAGAAATGTCAGGCGGAAGAATTCCGTTGAGTTTTTTTACAAAATCTACTTCATTCAACTCTTGGGCAACATCGAAATGGGCAAATTGCTGAATGGCATGTACTCCAGCATCGGTACGTCCACTGCCTAAAATATCAATGGGTTGTCGCAGCAAGGTACTCAGAGCAGTTTGTATTTCGGCCTGCACTGAATGGGCGTTTTTTTGTATTTGCCAACCATGGTAGTTAGTACCATTGTAGGCAAGTTCTAGAAAGTATCTCAATCGTTTTTAGTTTTTTTAAGTCGATAGTCAATGGTCCATTGTCCACAGTTTTTTTAGTTAGTAGTTCGTAGTCAGTAGTTGGGAGTTTTTTGTTCTAAAGTCCATAGTCCACTAATTGAACGAAAAGTGAAAAACGTAAAATGAAAAATTATACGTCGCTTCGCGCAGCCATTCAACAATGCAACAATAAGCGAAGCGAAACAATAGAACGATACAGCCATTTAACAATGCAACAATAAGCGAAGCGAAACAATTTAACAATAGAACAATAAAACCACCCAAATCTACACCTTAAAACCCATTTGATGCAACTCTGCATACCAACCTTTTTTTTCCAGAAGTTGTTGGTGGGTTCCCTGTTCTTTGATCTCCCCTTTATCCAGCACAATAATGTTGTCCGCTTTTTGGATGGTAGCCAGGCGATGGGCAATGATAATGGTCGTACGGCCCTTCATGATATTTTCCAATGCCTGTTGCACCAACAGTTCGGTGTCCGAGTCAATAGAAGACGTGGCTTCATCCAATACAATAATTTTAGGATCAAACAACAATACTCGAACAAAAGCAATGAGTTGTCGTTGTCCTACCGATAATGTGGCTCCTCTTTCCTGTACATTGTAATTGAGCCCACCGGGTAACTTCTCCACAAATGCACGCCCCCCCAAATGATCTATGATTTCCCATATCTGATGATCCGTAATGCGAGTATCTCCCAGAGTAATGTTCTGACGGAGTGATTCAGCAAATAAAAAAACGTCCTGAAGAACAACCCCAATCTGGCTACGTAGAAAGTCAAGGCGATACTGTTGAATCGGAATATCATCCAGGTAAATTTGCCCCTGAGTAGGTTCATAAAAACGATTGAGTAGATGAATGATGGATGTTTTACCAGCTCCAGTGGCTCCTACCAGTGCGATGGTCTGTCCAGTGTTTACCTCAAAAGAAATATTTTTGATCACATCCTGACCCTTTTGGTACGCCAGCCAGATATTTTGAAATTTGAGGTGGCCGTGCACCTTTGTAGGAGCCTGCTTACCTTGATCGGGAGTTACGGCCGGATTATTTATCAAGTCAAAAATTTTTTGCATACTGATTGCCCCCAATTGCAATACATTCAGCCTTTCGGCCAAATTGCGGATAGGAGCATAAAACATCCGAATATACATCATAAAAGCCACCAACACCCCCAGCGAAATTTCTTCTTTCAGTACACTACGCGATCCAAACCATACTATAATACCCAATCCTGCCGCAGTGAGTGCCTCAGTAGTAGGATGGTAAATGGCCTGGTACAATTCGGTTTTGAGGTAAGCCGAGCGATGTGCTCGATTAATATTTTTAAATTTACCTCTAGCATTATTGTAAGCCCCAAACAGTTGGATGATATACATTCCGGTCAAGTGCTCTTGTACAAAAGCGTTGAGGTTTGAAACCGTATTTCTGACTGCATAAATTTCTTTTTTCATCATTTTTTTGAAAATAAAAGAGCTCCAGATTAATAATGGCATCAATGAGAGGCTTACCAAAGTAAGTGGCCAATGGGTAGTGAGCATTAAAGTGAGAATAATGATTAAAAAAAGCGTATCGGCAATCAAGGCGGCAATGCCAGAAGACAAAATACCACTCAATGTTTGCACATCCGATATATTACGAGTGATCAGGTGGCCCAGTGGAGTACGATCATAAAATTGCAGACGAAGCTGTAACGTATGCTGAAACAGTTGTACCCGAATGTCGCGAATGATGGTTTGGCCCAGCCACTCGGCCAAGTAAGTATGGGCATAGGTAAAATACGTTTGTAACCCCAATACCAACAGCATCCATCCACAAATGGTAAGTAACCCCAAATAATTACCCGTAAAAATGTGTTGATCAATGGCGATTTGGATTAAGAAAGGGGACGCTGGACGCAGAAAAGAAGTGAGCAGTGCCAGGCTTAGAAGTGTGAAAAAACGATTTCGATAGGGGGTTACAAATCTGATGAGTAACTTAAGAGTACGAAGGCTTGTGATGGGAGAGGAGCTGTTTTTTGACGATGAATCACTCATACAGGATAGGGTATATTTTTTAAGTAACGCGTTCGCAATAATTGTCTGTTTTTCTCTACTGCCTGAACTGCTGTGCCGAGCTCTGCCGAAGGCTAAATGCCTCACCCAACAATTCATGCATATGACTAAATCGGACACTTATTTTGAAAGCATTACTAAAGTTAAAAAAAACGGAGAGATTGACTACAAAAAAATTACTAAATTGCGTTTTTAGATTTTAGACCAAACGTTCAGAAAATTTGGGTAGTTTAACCATACAAGACCTCCTGCTTACTCCCATTTATCTGAGTTTTATTTTGATGGCTACCTTGGTCATACGCAATGGTATCAAAAATAAAGCTTTGAGAAATTATTTCATGTGGGGGATTTGGCTTAAAATCTTTGGAGCCATCGCCCTGGGAATCATATACAACACCTATTATGGAGGCGATACCAACCTGTTTTTTAGAGATGGAGGCATTCTTTGGGAAATCCTGTTAAAATCACCCTCCCTGGGTTTTAGGTTATTGTTCTTTACTGATGCAGGCGATAATTCTCCTGAGATTTTCCAATACGTTCGGCGCATTTATTATTACACTGATCAACACTCTTTTGCGGTTTTACGAATTTCGGCCATATGCAGCATTTTTTCATTCAACACTTATACCATCAACGCCATATTTTTTGCGATTGTAAGTTTTACCGGAGTGTGGTGCATGTTTAGAGTATGGTACCATTTATACCCTCATTTGTCATCATACCTGTCATCGTCGTCGTCCTCATCA
>CALDJV010000774.1 GCA_937899305.1 uncultured Cytophagaceae bacterium | reverse complement strand
TTGTTACTTTTTGACCTGGAGCAAAAAGTAAGGAGAAGCCAATTTAACGACTTGACTATCAGATAGTATGAAAGTTTCAGTTCTTGGAAATAACGTATCGGTTACCCAGGACCAGATCCTTCGGCTGCGCTCAGGATGACCAAAGAATCATGACGATGATAAAGGGGAAGAAAAAGTTACTGACAACCTATACAATGCACTATGTTTGATTACAAAAACTGGGGGAAGAAATTCACCAATTCTGAACACCCTACCTGTCAGGTTTCAAAAACCATCTACTTAATCAGCTTCAGGTTTTCATCATACAAGCCAAACAACACACTATTGCCCTCCTTATCGGCTTTGATGGCGCCATATCTGGCCTTGTCGTATTTTTTGGCTTCCCCTTCCTGAAAAAAGAACGATTCGGCACCAATGCTTATCTGCCAAAAAAACCAACGCTTAGAAGCAGTATATTTTATCAAATATTCGCCCTCGTTTGCAGGTGATTTATCTTCCTGAAGCCTTACCCTTTCGGCTATGTTATCAGCATTCAGGGTGACTACACAATAGCCCTGCTTGGCAATGTTGTCTTTGTTTCTAATGCCTCTTGCTATTTTGTATCGCAAACGCATATAGTCACCCTGGATGAGCGAGCGTGGATCGGCTGGGGCCAACTCAAGCAAAATGAGCTTGCCATTAGCTAACAAATCTTCTTTTTTTGAGATGCTTTGATTAAATACAATGAGCAATATCACCAGATTTGCAAGAATAATTATCCATTTGTACTTTTTCATTTACGCTTATTTTCATTGGTGAACAAATAGAAAAGAAGAAAAACAATTCCTGACGAAAACAACAGCATTGACTTGGTAAGTAGACTAAAGCTGAGGTCGTAATAGTAAATTGAGATAAAATAGATAAAGGCAACCACGCCTATCACCAGCCCAGTTTTGTAATTGACCATGAAACTGATCAAAATAATAAGAATGGCCCCCGAAATAGCAGGAGCAAAAACAGTAGGAGCCAACACCAAAATGGTGAGTAAATAAATGCCCGGTTTGTTTTTGGGAGTTTGGGGATCCACAATGTCAGTAATCACATTTACTACATACAAAACCACTGGAATGATCACGACCGATGAGAACCAATTGTAATTTTGAGAAACCAACAGCCAGTCTTTTTTGCCTACAATGACCAACCCATACAACAAAGAGATCATAAGGCCTACCCGAAGTGGATCATAGAGCTTTGCCATTCGGGGGCCCGATGTCAGCAGTTTGGCTTCGTTGAGCATACACCAGGTAAGCGCCAAAGTGGTGACTCCAATATAGACATGGATTAGCTTGTAGGCCTCATTGACAAATACGAGCTGAAGTAGCCCCCCATTGATAACAAGGATAGAAATAAAAGAAAGCACATAGTTTTGAGTAACAAATAGGCCGACGACTGCGATACCAATGACCAACAAGGTAATGAGATTGTGGTTGGTGTGCAGGCCTAAGAGCCCTGACACCAGCAAGACAAAACCGATAGTGTAAATAGATACACTGAAGGTGTCGATAATAAATTTGTGAAAGGTTTTATTGAGTACAAGTGCCGCGACAATAAATATCACTCCAAATAATACCAACCCAGTTTGAGACTTGTACAAGCCAGCAATGGTCAAAAACCCTATAAAAGCCAGCGCTGCCAGAAACCCTCCCACAATAGAGAGGACCTTCACCGATAAAACCGCATTGTTTTCTACCTGTTTTTGGTATTCGGCGAACAATACTGCTTCATCACATTCAAAATTGACGCCTTCCGACGCTTTAAGCCCTTCAATGATTTCCTCAATTTGCTTATTGTTCTTCATTGGTTTGTTTCTTTTGAAGGTTGATCAATTGTTTTATTACCAGGGTTACACTTGCCACTACAAATATGCTGATTACCAAAAACATCGAGGCGCTGCGCGACTGTTTTAGTAAAAAAGCCGAAACAATCGTAATGAGGCTAAATGGTATTGCTGTAAGGTAAAATAGATTACGGTTTTTTACACCATAGGTCAGGCCCACCCCATATACCAAAGAAGTAATGAGGAGGAGAACATAAAAGGAAGGACGGGACTTGTCAAAAATACCTATAATAATGCCAATGCTAGCAAAGGTAAAGGCAGCCAAGGCGATGAGGTTCGAGAACCATATTGGTGCATTCATCGCCTTGATGATTTTGTTTCCGGCCAATGTCAGGATCAGAAACACCCCATTGATTATAAACAATACCGTAAATATGGCTACTGCTGACCAGCCATTGGCGACCTGTTGCGAATATAAAATAATGGTAGTGTTGAGAATGGTGAGGTAAACGACCCATAATGGAGCAAAACCTGCCACCAACACCCATAAAGTGATGGCAGTAGTCCAAGCCAAAAAAAGGTCGTAGGCGTTGGCTCCTGTTTGATAAACTTGCCCAAAAACCGCAAACAGTACTCCTACTAGTACCGAGGCACCCGTAAGGACAATATTTTTGATATCGGGATGAAGCTTGGGCAACACTGCCACTATAGTAGTAGCCACAATCAAGGCTTCTATTAAGCCCATTTTGACAAACTTATGTAAGCCAGCCCAATTGTAGGCAAAGAAAAAAAGTATACCAGCAACGGTAAATCCAATGCCCAAGCTAATGAAAATAATACGCAAAAATCGTTGCCAGGCTTCAACGTCATTGTAATGCTTTTCTCTTAACAACTGAGCTACTCTTTGGGCAGGCCAGTTGCTGTTCTGGCTAATCAGCCTAATGTCTTCTCTTTTGAGGTCTTCCATGTAAATCACTTTATTTAGAACTAAAATTTAAGGCTTTTTTTCCTTAGTAAAACGGAAAAAATAAAGTAATCCAAATTTGGCGTAATATCTAGTTGCTAGACGATGAAAAAAATCTTTGCGTAGCCAAAGCTCCTGAAGAAGTATAGCAGTGAGAGATGAGCCAAATGGATTAGGTTATTTATATAGTTTTACTTATATGGTAATGAGGTAACTTTAATCTGTACATAAAGGGTTTAAACGGCTGTAGTTCAGTTCAATTTCATGAAGTGAAGCGTTTATCTTCAGGTACAACTTTTATTCATTCAGATGTTTTATGCAATATTACTCTCCACATAATTGCAACCTTTCGGTGGATTACCAGACCTTTTAACGGAAATCATTTTTAGGAATATTGCCGAGACTGAGGCGATTCAACACAAACCATAAGATAATACCATGAAAAAATTGTTACCGAAAATCATATTATTCATTCTGATCATTTTTTCGAGCTTTGCTACCCAAGCTTTACCACCAACAGAGAAGGAATTGTATGCTGGAATGAAACTAGACCAGACACTATCATCTACCCAAAAACATACCTATGGAGTGCGCCTTTCTAATGGAATGGCAGTGGTAGGAGAGGTGATCCAAAATGGAATTGATTTGGTCATTGATATTTATGATTCTAAAGGAAAACACCTGAAGCAAATTGATAGCCCCAATGGCACCAAGGGGATAGAGCCTATAGATTTTACTGCGACGCAATCAGGAAAATACAAGTTTGTAGTGCATTCACTTGATAAAAATGCGCCAAGAGGCAAGTATACCATCCATATCGAGCATATTCTATTATTGAAAGACAACGCAAAGCGCATTGCCAAAAAAGAGTTTCCAACCCAAACCCTTTACAATTTGTGGAAAGCTTCATTGATTGATCAAAATGCAATTGATGATTTTTTGAAAGAACTGAAAGGGCGTCACCTGATAGAACCCATTCCTGGAAACAATCAGGATATGATGGTGACCTATTTTTGTGTACCTGATAAAAACACCGAATACGCGATGCTTGGTGGAGGGCCTGATTTTTTAGGCCTGAGATTCCGACCACTCGGGAATACCAAATTATTTTATGTAACCCAGGTGGTTCCAAATGATGCCAGATTCGATTATGGGTTTAATTTCTTTAAAGTATTCAAAGCGGGGCCAAACCAAGAAATCATTACTAGAAGACAGGCCCACGTGTATGATGGAACTGTGGTGATGCCAAATGCTCCCAAGCAAGCGTACTTGGCCAAAAAAGAAACCACATCAGCGGGACGTTTATTGCCTACCTCTATATATAGCAAGTTTTTAAAAGAAAATCGTAAAATCACTGTCCATGTGCCCGCTGGGTACAACGCAAAAACACCTCATCATTTATTGGTAGTTTTTGATGGCGAAGCTTATGGGGCAAGACCTAACCGAAGGTCAAGAATACCAACGCCTACGATTATGGATAATTTGATGGCAGATCATCAAATATTGCCTACCATTACGGTATTGGTCTGGGCGATGGGCAAAAGAGGCAAAGACCTCATCAGTGAAAGCTTCAGTAACTTTATTGCCCAAGAACTCATTCCTTATATGCGCTCTAAATACAGCATTGGTGCAAAACCCCAACAGGTGATATTGGCAGGGGCGAGTCGAGGAGGTTATGCGGCAAGTTTCATTGCCTTTAATCATTCTGACGTTATTGGCAATGTATTGTCTCAATCGGGTTCGTATTGGATCAAAGGTACCAAAGATGAAAACCACTGGATATACCCCAAGGACAACGGCAAGTTGATTGATCTGTATAAGAAGAGTAAGGTACTGCCGATCAAATTCTATATGGACGTAGGACTTTACGACGCAGGAGCCTCTATGTTAGGGATGAATCGGCAGCTTAGGGATATTCTGGAAATAAAAGGTTATGAAGTGAATTATTACGAATTTAAAGGCGGGCATGGTTACACCAACTGGCGAGGAACCCTTGCCAAAGGCCTGAAGGCTCTGATTGGTAACAAATAGCTCTAGAACTATCAACTCCCAAAAAAACTCCATTCGCATTTGTACAAGTTTTAGCCTTGGCGATTCACTACATTTGAGTAATACCAAGTTGAAAACCATATCACCCATGTTGAGATTTAAAAAAATAGGACTATTGCTAGTTTGGCTACCCCTGGGAATATTTGCCCAGGAAATGACCTCACCAAAAGCCATCGAGAAAGTAATAGACTCGATGGCCCAAGCCCAACAGGCTTCGTTTGAACTCCCTGGTTTGGCGGTGGGCGTTATCAAAGACAATCAAGTCATTTATGCCAAGGGCTTTGGGGTACAATCGCTCAACGATCCCAAACCTTTGACCAAATATTCCTTGTACCACATGGCGTCGGTATCCAAGCCCTTTGTGGCTACCGCAATGATGCAATTGGTAGAAAAAGGGAAATTATCCTTGAAAGAAAAACTCATTCATTACCTGCCTTATTTCAAGATGAAAGATGCTCGTTATAAGGACATTACCCTTGAGCATATACTGACCCACACCTCGGGCATACCAGATGTAGAAGACTACGAATGGGACAAACCCCAGTACGACGATGGGGCCGCGGAACGGTACGTCCGCAGTTTTGGAAATGTGTCGTTGGATTTTGCGCCTGGAACCAAGCAAAACTACAGCAATGCGGCCTTTGACCTAATGGCAGCGGTGATTGCCAAGGCGAGTGGTACTACTTTCGAGAATTATATGAAAAAAAATATTTTCGAACCCATCGGGATGAAGTACAGTACTTTTCTGAAGCCTGAAGTACCTAAAAAACTGGCGACTGCTTCCCATGAACTGGATAAAAACCTCAAGATGGCGGTGCGCCCAGTGTATCCTTACAATCGACGACATGCACCGAGTTCTACCTTGCATTCCAATATCCATGATATGTTGCGATGGGCCCAAATGTACCTTAACCAAGGCGCGATTGATAATAAACGAATCATATCGCCAAGTAGTTACCAAGCCCTCACTACTCCTCGGGTTGCTACTGGAAACGGAGACAGCGTTTGTTTGGGTTGGTTTACCATGCCAGTCCGGAAGTACCGCATGGTGCGGCATGCGGGGGGAGATCCAGGCTTTACTACTTACTTTGGCTTCATACCTGAAAAAGGCCTGGCCGTAGTGGTCATGGGCAATAATGAATTGTTTAAGGCCTACAATATGGTGTATATGATTTTGAGCAGGGTATTGTTCAACAAAACCAAGGATTATCGGGTCAAGCGATTTCATTTTGACAGTAAAGTCCGAAAAACTGTGATGACCAAGGATATTATTGAACTTAAGAAGCTTTGGTTGGATTCTAAAAAGCGTAAAAACCCAGGGTTTGAAATGAAAGATTGGCACTTAGATGATTTGGGTTATTGGCTCATAGACCGAAAGCATTACCAAAAAGCGGTCAATGTATTTTTACTTTTGGTGGAGTTGTTTCCCAAAGATGGAGGTTGGTACGACAGTGTAGGGGATGGTTATCGGGCTTGGGGTAAAAAAGCATTGGCCATTCAATGGTATAAAAAATCTTTGGAAATAGATCCTACCAGAAAGGGTACCAAACAAAAGTTAGAGGCAATCAGTAAGTAACGTTATCCGCCTCATGAGCATTGTTTTACCATTAGTGAACCACCTCACGGTCGAACCAGAAATGAGACTTGAGGTGGTTTTTTATGGATTGAGTATGGTGCAACCTCAAAATATTTTGTTGGTATTGAGAGGGTAAACAAAACGAGCCGCGTCTTGACAATGAACATCGAGATCATTGCTTGATGTGAATACACAATTTGAAATAAAATCAAACACTCAATCCAATGAAAAAAATCTTACTACTATCCTTATTTATTTTAGGGTTTACCTGTGTCAAGGCTCAAGATTTTGAATTGAAAAAAGAATATCGTTTCAAGACCAAAGCTGATTACAAAAAATACGAACCCGATATCAAACAAGCCATTGAGTGGCTAGAACAAACCCCACCAAATGAGCAAGTGAATAAAAGGGACCTAGTGAAAGCACTCTTGTTGAAATGGTTAACCGGGAGCCCATCAGTATCCATTGCCGTGTCAGAAGATGTGGTCACTTTTATGAAATGTTCTGAATGTTTGATGGTATTTATGGGAGGTTGGACCAAGTACGCTTTGGCAAACAATTCCAAAGACCAATTACAGGGAAATTTGGCTGGGATTGAGGCAGTGATTAAGTTTTACCAAAAAAATAAACCTATCCTGGGTAAAAATCGCGCCATTGAAAAATACCTGAGGTTGAAGAAGAAAAATAAACTGGAAAAACACGTTCGTTCAAAGCTCAAGTAACCGATGATGCTTCTTTTGAAGCATATAGTTAAAACCATCCAAAACCGAGTTAGATTTTGGGTGGTTTTAAATTTTCATCGAATTACATCCTATTTTGTCCACTTAAGGAGGTAAAATAAAGTATATATAAGAGACCACATTGAAGTAAAATCGAATTTTTATTCCTAACCAATAACAAAATGGGTTTTTTAAAAAATAAATTTTGCCTCAAGAGTAATCAATGTTATCCTACCAAAGAAAAATTACTAGCTACCTTTAGAACCAGTACTGGGCTCAATCTTAAGTTTGATGAAGAGACCAATGGGTTGTCGCATCCATCGCTCTCGAGTGGTCTAAGCTTCGTTTTTTTGAATCATCAATCAGTAGAGATCACCACTGCTTATCCTGGTTATTTGTGGTGGCACTTAACTTTTATGTTGATCGAGATCACTATAGAGTTGGGCGGGGGTGAAGGTACTGTCGCTACAGGTTCATCAGACGATTCGCCTCCTTTTTTGATTCGGCAAGAAGATAGAACCCAAGCATACAAAGATGCTTGGCTAGTGGAATGGGAAGCACTCAGGTGGGCCAATCTCCCATTTAAAATGGCAAAGCAAGTAGCTGGACACCGGGCGCTTTAGTTTGCTACGCTGGCTATATGGTTGCGCGAAGCGTTCTGGTGATGACTAATTTTTAGTTATTGATGTTTGAT
>CALDJV010000773.1 GCA_937899305.1 uncultured Cytophagaceae bacterium | reverse complement strand
CTTCCGAGTCCTAATATTTTGTTCAAAATACATCAATGGTGATGACGATTTACTTCACGAACTACCATCCCTCTACCTCGCCCCACATTCCCCGAATGTGGTCGTCCCGAACGCAGTTGAGGAACCGACCAAAGGGAGCTCTGCGCTTGTGCTAAATAGTATTGTACAAGTGTCCAGAGCACTAGATCAATTTGGCACTTCAAACGACCTCCATTTTTGCCCAGTGAGCGCCTCACAGAAGCGTTCAATCCTTGGACAGTACCATAAAAACTACATATGAATAATGAAATGAAATTTGGAGCATTATAAAAAATAATTAAGCTTTAAATAATTGATTATGAGCGTGTTAAATATGGTTGAACGATGTGTCCTAGAGTTTACATAATATGACCAAGTGTTAAATTTAAGTACCTGATTGTGAGTGTGTTATGTGTGGATGAATGATATGTCCTAGAGTTTGCCCAATATGACCAAGTCATTTAGAAAATTTTTGGCGTCCTTTGTAAAAAGAAAAAACTAGATATTGTTTCAGGCGGACCTATAAATGGTCCAAGTTGTATTGATGGAATTAGAACAGTATAAGTAACTGTGTGCAAGTAAATATTTAAACGAACTATGTATTGTAGCTTTTTCAGGCCCTACTGTTACGCAATGGCATTGAGTCTATTTTGCGTACTGAACGTATATGCAAGTAACGACACTACTAAAGTGGTTACTCCTCGTCGTACTACCAATGTACTATCCGTCATTCCGCCGGTTAGTCAATTTAGAACGACCTATTCACCTCAAAGGCAGCGAAGTTTTCGGCAACTTGTTTCTACAAGCGATTATGTAAATGCCGAGCAAGAAGCCGATCGTTTACTCCATAAACTCTATCTTCAGAAACGAGATACCACCGATAGTACTACCCACAAAAAAGTAGATGCGATTCACAAGCTGCACGATTTTGTAAGAAACAATGATTTATTGGTAAAAACGCTCAACCTAAAGGCACCCATCCAACTACCAATAGGTGTATACAGGGTCATTGCGGGCACCGAATACATTGTGCTCATCGATAGCATTTTGGTAGCCCCTAACGGAAACGCCCGGTTAAATACCCGCATGTCGCTCACCACGCCCAACGGGAAAAGATTGGCTTTTGAAGGTGAGATGACGGTGAGTTCGGAGGGAGGACTGGTAGGAGAGGCCCGTTTGAAATTACTGGAAGATGTTCCTTTAAAATTTACCAAGGGAGTGTTACTGAACCTAAAAGCCCAGGAAACCTACGTTTCGGTAGATTGCAATGGTTTCAAAGAATTGGGAATAGGCGGCGAAGTCACCTTTACCAATTTGGTAGAAGATTTAGAAAATGGAATGCCAGGTGAAAAACCAATTGTGACAAACTTCTCTACCAAGATTCGGAGTTGGAACGATTTGGTGGTGAAACTCGACATGCCCGATTTCCAAATCAGAGGCATCAAGGGGTTGGGTTTTAGAGTAGAGGATGCCGTATTTGATTTTAGTGATTCCCGCAATGCCGCTGGTTTTTCGCTTCCCGACAACTACGACGCCAGCTGGTTGCCCGAACCCAATAGTGTGCTTTGGCAGGGTATTTACTTCCGGAGTATCAAAGTGGCTTTACCCAGGTTTATTGAGTCGAGTAAAGTGGGCGACACTACCCGCAACGACACTACCCGGAGCGATACCGCCCAACAAGATACTACTCAAATGAGAAACCGAGTGGTGTTTTTAGGTGAAAATTTGGTATTAGATGAAACCGGTTTTACTGGAAAAGTATCGGTAAGGAACCTGATATCAAGAAAAGACGGGAAGCTAGATGGTTGGGCCTTTTCGGTAGATTACCTGGCTTTTGCTTTTCAGGCCAATACCCTCACTTATTTTGAAATTGAAGGAGAAATCAACCTCCCGCTTGCCCCAAAAGATGATGGGGATGTCGATGATAACCGTACTAGAAATGACAGTACCAGAAACGATAGCACTAGAAATGACAGCACCAGAATCAAGAGCAATTACCTATCGTACAAGGCAATGCTCGATTTTGCCAGCGATGAATTCTTGTTTGCGGCAGGAACCAATCGCCCGATCAATATTCCATTGTTTGGGGGCAACAGTAAACTATTACTGACCCAGACCTACCTAGAGGCCAAAATAAGTCAAGGCAAGGTACATCCTCGAGCCATATTGACGGGTAAACTGGTAGTGGACAACAAAATCTTAAACATAGACGAAATCCGGTTTGAAGGACTGGAACTTTCCAGCAACGGGGTAGACAAGTTCGATAAAGTAGATGTACGCTTTGGCGAAAAAAAGGCCGGAAAGTTTCCCATCCAAATCCTAGAGATAGGACTGATGACCCAAGAACAAGTGACCGAAAGCGATTCTACTGGGATGCTTAATGATAACAAACGGGAAGACGAAACCGCTTACTTGGGTGTCAAACTAGGCGTGAGGTTCAATTTTAGCAAATCCATCTCTGCCGATGGATACATCACCCTGTTGGGGGCGAAATACAAAAAGAATGGTTACCACAAATGGCGTTACAAAGGAACTCAAATCCACGAGGTAAGTGTAGATACCGATCAGGGAGCCTTTTTGCTCAAAGGATCGTTGCGTTTCTTTAAAAATGACGAAGTGTATGGCAATGGTTTCAATGGCAACCTGATGTTGGCCATTAGCACCGAGGAAGACAAAGGTTTTGGAATGCGGGCTTCAGCCATTTTTGGTAAGGTCAACGGCATGCGTTACTGGTATGCCGATGCCTTGGCGGTGTTCAACCCTGGATTACCGCTTGGTGCCACTGGCTTATCCATTTATGGTTTTGGGGGAGGATTGTACTCTCGCATGCGCAAGCGCCAACAAACCGAAACCGGACCGGTGAGCAACTTGGGTAAAACGGCCACCGGTACTGTATACATTCCTGATGCGAGCACCAAACTAGGACTGAAAGCCACTGTAGTGTTGGGTACTGCCGAATCTTTGAAGCCATTTCAGGGAGAGGTTACTTTTGAGTTGTCATTCAATCAACATGGAGGCATCAAATACTTTGGTTTTGAAGGATACGCCTATTTTCTCAATGAAGGCGATTCCACCAAATTTGAAGACTTGGTAAAAGCCCCCGAAGATCGTCGAGATGCTTCCCCCATCAGTGCCCAGGTGGTCATTGACTACGATGTAGAAAATCGGGTATTTCATATGGTAGCCGGGGTACAAATCAAAGTTGAGAGTGGGGCGGGCGCCAAAATAAATGGTGGTGGGCAAATGGTCATGCACTTTGCCCCTGATGAATGGTACATTCATATGGGTACACCAGAAAGTAGAATTGGAGTAGATGCCACCGTGGCCGGAATTACGACTTCCACCGGAATATACTTTATGACGGGGAGTTCGGTGCCTGAGATTCCACCTCCCCCCCAGCAAGTATTGGATATTTTGGGAATGGAAACCCAGTCAATAAACGCGCGCGATTCAGAAGATTTATTGCACGGAAGAGGCTTTGCCATTGGGTTTAGTCTGGAAACCCATAAAAAAATAGATGCTGCGATCGCCTACATGCAAGCGCATATCGGCTTAGGGTTTGACATTAGTTATAAGAAATATGCCGCCAACGTAAGGTGTGCCGGACGCTCTGGCACTATCGGAGTCAATGGCTGGTTTGGCCAGGGGCAAGCCTACATATTTGCCATTGGTGATGTGGGCATCAAAATCAAAAAGAAAAAAGTCAGCATTGGTCAGGTATCGGCTGCTTTGTTGGCTCAACTACAGTTTTTTAATCCCACCTGGGTAAAAGGTACCTTGGGAGGGCGCTTCAAGATTTTGGGTGGACTGGTCAAAGGGAAGTTTAAAATTTCAGTAGAACTGGGGCAGCATTGCGATTTGGTAGGTGTAGACAACAGCGGAGCTGGTTTACTTTCTGATGTGCAAATTATTTCTGATATTACCCCCACCAATCTCAACGGCCCAGTGGATGTATTCACGACACCTCAAGTGGCTTTTAATATGCCAGTGGGCGTTACTTTCCAAATAGAAGACAACGATGGCAATCCGGTAGATTTTAGAGCCAAGTTAGAAAAAATGGAGGTAACATCTAACGGACAAGTACTGACGGGAAATCTTAAATGGAATGACGATCAAGATGTGGTCGTTTTTCAAACCACCGATGTATTGCCTTCGGAAACCCAGGTAACCGTGGATGTGAAGCTGGTATTTGAAGAGCGAAGAGGTGGAGGAACCTGGCAAGTAGTAGATGCCGGGGACTCGACTTACACTGAAGAAAAACAAGCCACTTTTACTACAGGAGCCGCTCCCAACTACATTCCATTGTTCAATATGGCGGCAAGTTACCCGGTTATCAATCAATTGCATTTGCACAAAGGAGAAACCAACACTGGTTTTATCCAACTGCATATGGGGCAAAATTATTTGTTTGACTTGGGAGATGACTCGGAATGGGAAGCCCAAAAAATACGCTGGATCAATGTCCAAACGGGCGAAAAAATCGAAACCGATTTCACTTACAATGCAGCCGCGAAACGCCTGGAATTTGACTTGGCAACGGCAGGGCTCCAAACGGCCACGATTTATCAATTAGACATTGTCAACTTACCCAAGGCCAATACCACCGCGATAGATGCCAATGTGCAAAACGATGCCAAAACCATTGTTACGACCAACGATACGGTGACAGTAGCCAATAAGAAAATTACTGAGACTCAGAAAAACTATCAGGAGCAATCTATTATGGATAGCGAGGGCATGTATTTCCGCACAAGTAAATACAATACCCTGGCCGACAAGGTCAATGCCTTACAGTTTCAGCAAGGATCATTCATGTTTGTAGCTCCTAATGTAGATGCCATGTACAACTACATCACCGGAGATGAGTTGTTTGACAAAATTGAACTAGAGGGGATTGTGGTCAATCGTAATGGATATGAATATAACATACCTCCGCTGATTCAATTAGAAGCAGACTTGCCCAATACACCCTGGCAGTCTCAACAACTGGACCCTACGATTTACAATGGTTACCCTTTTGGCAATGGCATTGACATTCAATGGAGGCAGCCAACCTCATTGGGGGTTCCGCCAGTCAAAGGGCTTGGATTGGCTCAGTTTGAGACAAGCATTACGCTTAGCCCCGATAATCTAAACTATACTGGAATCCAGGCCCCTTACCTGCATGTATTGTATGATGTAGCCCATTATGCGTCCAGTGATATGTATGATTTACAACAAACAGTAGCCACTGCAATTTCACAGGGAAATCAAGTGTCTTCTCACTTGATTGATATGCTGACCAAGACTTTTCCTCCAATGACTACCAACGCCGATTATCCAATCAAATTGAACTATATCCTGCCCACTGGTGCTGGAATCGGAGAAAAAATATCAACGGCAAATATTACGCTTAGGAGTTATTAGTGATTGAACACCAAACAATAAAACGGACTTAAGAGGGATATTTTCATGAGACAATCTATCATCATTCATCAGGCATTGGTTTGGTTGATGCTTGTAATCGGCATTGGCCAGGCCCAAGCACAATTTGATGCCCCCAAGGCGGCAGTCAAACTGTTGAGTCGGGCCCATCAAGATTCCATACAGTTGAGGTGGGCGCCTACTACTCCATTGTTGTGGAAGTATGGGCAACAGTATGGCTACCAACTCGAGAAGTTTTTGGTGTACCAAAATGGAAAAATTTTACCTACCCCCAAAAAACTACCGTTAGCCAAGTCCTTTTTTAAAGTACGCCCAGCTCAGGATTGGCAGGCGGTACTAGACAAAGATGACCAGGCGGCAGTGGCTTATCAGGCCATGTTTGGAGAAAAAATGGAGGTAAATAACGCCAATCAAATATTAAAGCTTGTAGAGCAAGCCGAACAACGCCAACTTCGCTTTGCATTTGCCTTGATGGCCGCTGATTTTTCGGCTTGGGTAGCCCGAGCCTCTGGGTTGAGTTTTACCGATACCGAAGTCAAACAAGGCGAAAAATACCTGTATCGTGTCAAGTTGGCGGCTCCCGAACAATTGATCAAGGCCGAAGCAGGCAATGTATACATGGGGGTAGATGACCACCAACCTTTGCCCAAACCCATTGAGCTACAAGGCCAATTTGGCGATCGTAAAGTAATGTTGATTTGGAATCAATTGTATTACCAAAGGATCTACAATGCGTATTATGTAGAGCGTTCCGAAGATGGCAAAACTTACGAGTTGACCTCTGAATTGCCTCACGTAAGCATTGAGCGTAGTGGGGCCGAACGATCACCCCAGCGTTTTATGACCGTGGTTGACTCTTTGCCCCAAAATGGTAAAACGTATTATTTTCGGATAAGAGGATATACGCCATTTGCCGAGTTGGGTCCACCCTCTGATTCGGTGATAGTGGGCAAAGGAAAAAGCGAACAAGCCTGGCAGGTCACATTAGAAAAACCTACCATCAAAAAGCAAAAAGTAATCTTACATTGGAACATATCTGGAAAAAATGCCCCTAAAATAAAAGGATTTCAGGTATTGAAAGCGGCCCAAGCAAACGGGAAATACGAAACCTTGCATCAAGGGTTGGTAGCCTCGGGACAAAAGCTTTTTGTAGACTCGGTAGCCAGTGGCGCCACCTATTATCAGGTAAAAGCCATTGGTGAAAATGACGAAACCACTACTTCTTTTCCTCATTTGGTGCAGCTGCCCGATAGCATACCGCCCGATGCTCCATTAGCGTTATTGGGCAAGGTAAAACCTGGTGCGTTGGCAATCCTTGAGTTACAACCCTCATTTTTTTGACTGGGCAGCAATAACAAGCACTTGATCCCCGGCCCCAACTTATCTACCAGTTGTATACTCCCCCGGAGGGCCATTACCCATTCTTGTACCACGCCTAGGCCTACTCCGGCAATGGTATTACTGACCCGCTTTTTATAAGGCTTGTCAAATACATTGTCGTGGGTGCCTACCGGGTAGCTACCATTGTCTTCAATATAAATGGCCATCAGATTTTCATTGTAGGGTTTGGCTTCTACCTGAATAAAGCTGCCTCCTTCGGCTTTACTATCGGCGTACTGGCCCAGGTAACACACCAAATTGAAAAATATCCGAAAAAACACGTTGTTATCCACGGATACTTGCAGGAAGCTGGTCATCGCGATCACCCTAAAATCGATGTGTTTTTTCTCAAACAAGAGCCGATACATCTGGGGGATGGCCTGGAGTAGTTTGGGCAAATTATGATGCTTGATTTCCATTTGAGTAGGTGTAATTTCATTGAGACTCATCAAGTTCCGTAGAATCTCTTTGACTTCTTCGAGCGTCTCATTTGCGCTTTTTCGCCTCACTCGGTCTTGTAAATCTTTGATCTGTCGCTGGGCTTCGGCAATGCCGTCCGCTATCAGGCGTTGTTGAACGATATCAATCATTTTTTTTGTAGTCTTAGTTGTTGTGATGTTATTTCTACTCATTCCTTCCCTGGCGCAAGCGTCCGCTTGTGATCAAACATCGTCGCACAAGCGGACGCTTGCGCTAGAGTAGGTTTATTTATATTCATATCAAGAAAAGAAAGCCGGGTAGATCGGGCTACCCGATTTCTTCGTGGGTTTGCCATCTATACAAACCCTTGATAAGGAAAAGAGTGTGGCATAACACTCCAATACCTCCTATGCCCTTTCCTAGTGTTGACCACCTTTTGTTGTAAAGCAAGGGAGTGGCGATAGGAAGGTTTCTTTGATTTTTTTAGACTTATCGCTCTTTGAGCAGCTTCCCTTGAAATACCTGTCCCTGAAAGTAAAGCCGAAACAGATAGGTCCCCGAAGGGATTTCGTCCAGGTAGA